>JAFGFK010000252.1 GCA_016931135.1 Candidatus Sumerlaeota bacterium
TCCCAATCCTCGGCTTCCTGGAAATCATTCGCTACATTTATCACCATTCTTTTTTTTCGATCTTTTGCTCTGTTTGACATTTCACTTTATCTCTACTGATAATAATAGAATCTTGCATAACGAAATTTCAAATTCCAATCAAGTAAATAACGTTGATTTGAGAGGAATATCTTGACGAAACCACTCAAAATACGGCATATATTGTTAAATAGTTACGGGAAAATGAAATGTGTGGAATAATGGAGATTATTAAATGACTAAAGAAACTCAGGATACCCCTCTCCATATTCGCAAAATCCTGATCGAGGGTTATCGTAGAATGTCGCCAGGGCAAAAACTCAAACTAGTGAGCGAGATGACGCAAGCGGTTCAACAGCTCGCCCTTACCCGGATCGAAGAACAATACAGAGACTGTTCTGATCGGGAAAAACAACTCCGGTTAGCCTCTTTGTGGCTGGATCGGGAAACCATGATTCGGGTTTTCCAATGGGATCCTCGCGTGAAGGGATACTGATAGAAAGTTTGAAGGGTGATCCTCCTTCTCACGCCGCAGGCGCGATTCGGAGGACAAGAGATTGAAGTTTGAAAACGAGGAATCCGGGAATGATGGGGTAGTGATATGATTCTAACTGAGCCTTTAGAGATTACCCAACGCGTAGCTCGAGAATTCGTGAAGTTGGATATTCCTTATTTTATTGGTGGATCGCTTGCGAGTTCACTGCATGGAATTCCTTGAGCCACTCAGGATGTTGACCTGGTTGCCGGAATTCAGGATAAACATATTATCCCCCTGGTTCATTTTCTTTTTGTCAGTTGATCCCAGGAGGCGAACGCCTGGTAAACGTTTTCGGGTTTTGCCCCGGGTCCGAATTCGCACTGGGCGATGCAGCCGCCTTTTCTCCAGAGATTTTTATAGACGCGCTCCACCGCGTTATGAACCGTATCCGGATTTCCTTCAGAAAGGATATGTTGCCTGTCGATTTCCCCCCAGAACGTAATTTTTCCTGCGAATTCCGCGAGCGCCTCGGGCGACATGCAAAAAATCTGGCTGTTGACGGCGTCCAGCCCCATCTCCACCAGATCGGGCATGATCGGGAGGATAAAGCCGTCCGAGTGCATGAATATTTTTTTACCGGCGGCGTGGGCGATGTCGATATAATCCCGGTACATGGGCTTGAAAAGTTTGCGCCACATTTCCGGGTTGATCAGAAGGGCGTTCTGCGAACCCCAGTCATCCATGAACATCAGGCAATCCACTCCGGTTGACGCCCATAATTCCAGAATTTCGCAATAGAGGGAATGCATCCGTTTCATGAAATCCAGCATGGCGTCAGGTAATTCCAAAAGGTCCATATACAGATTCTCGGTTTTTCGGAAGAACTGAATCTGTTCAAACGGGCGGGGGCAGGCGGACGCCATGATAAATTTATCCGTCTTCCTGCAAGCCTGATTGACGCTCTCGACATCCAGTGTGAGCCATTCGCGGGGAAAGTGAATTTTGTCAACGTCTTTGTTCCAATCCTTCACGATGGGATCGCGCACCTCTCCGATGACGCCAGGCTGTATATTGTGAAAAACGCAGCCCCATTCATCCGTGAATTCACCTGGTTGATATGGATTTCCTATTACAGGTGGATAGGTCTTCCATTTAGCCGGAACGTTGTCAATATCCGGAGGGAAATCGGCGTTGATGCGGGCGACGTCATCGGGATAGCGCTGTTGCGCCCAGGGAAGAAGCCACAGCTGGCGGGGAGCGCGTTCCGGGTTGGAAAAGGATAATGTCTCAAGGACAAGTTCTCTCGAATTCATCTGAGGTTTATTTCTCCTTTTGTTCTGCAAAGACGCTGGGAGCGGGGCAGAAGGCATCGAAGGTTTCAATCGCAGCCAGGCGCCTTTCTTTATCGTTCATGGAATTATACTTCATCCTCATCATTTTTAAATTTATAATGGATTTCAGGAAGGGATTTCAATTTCAGCGCCGCCAGTTCCGGCGTGAGGTCGCGCTGAGCTTCGGAGAGCATTTCATATCCCACCTGGAATTTTTTCACGGTTGCGGACCTAAGAAGCGGGGGATAAAAATGGGCGTGCAGTTGCCAGTGGGCTTGTTCCTTTGGTTGCTCCGGCGCTCCGTGCCATCCCATGGAATAGGGAAAGGGAGATTCAAACAGGTTGTCATAACGAACCAGGATTTTTTTAAGGATTTCAGCGAGGCTTTTCTCCTGCGCTGCATTCAGATCGTATATATGCTGTATGAAAAAGCGGGGCAGGAGAAGCGTTTCAAAGGGCCAGACCGCCCAGAAGGGAACAACGATCGCCCAGTCATCGTTGCTGGCGATCACCCTTTGCCCTTTTTCCATTTCGAGGTGGACATAATCCTGAAGCAGCAGGGAATCATATTTGCGGAAATATTTAAGCTGATGGAGGTCTTCTTTTGCCGGTTCTGTGGGGAGGGCGTCGCTCGCCCAGATTTGTCCATGGGGATGGGGATTGGAGCAGCCCATGATCTCGCCCTTGTTCTCGAAAATCTGAATCCATTTATATTTCTGCGCCAGTTCGCGCGACTGGTTGATCCACATAGCGATTACCTGCTGGATTTCGCCGGGCTCCATTTCGGCAAGCGTGAGATCATGCCTGTGGGAAAAGCAGAGCACGCGGCATGTTCCGTTGACGTTTTGTTTTTCGAAAAGAGGGGATTCGAGTTTTTGTTCCGGAGGGACGTTATCGAGCAAAGCGCGAAAATCATTTTCGAATGCATAGGTTCCGGTATAATCCGGATTTTTTTCCCCGTTTGCGCGCGTATTGCCCGGGCAGAGATAGCATCGAGGATCATAAGCCGGTCTTTCTTCCGGGGCGATTTTCTCGGAAGCCCCCTGCCAGGGGCGCTTCATCCTGTGGGGAGACACGAGGACCCATTCGCCGTTCAGGGGATTGAAGCGGCGATGGGGAAATTCTGCATGTTTCAGATCATCCATGGTTTAAATCCTTTTATTATTTTAAAATATTTCGAATACGTTGTTCGATCTCTTCGATTTTCTGAAGATTCCGTTCTTTATGATCGAGATCGATTCTCCGGATATCGAACAGGATTTCTCTGGCTTCTTTCAAGGATTCGGAAGATTCCTGTTTATCTGCCATTTTGGCGAGGGTATCATAATACAAATCGTGGAGATGGAAAAGCCTTTGAAAGGCGGTAAGGGTAGTATTCGAAGCCGGAGGATCGCCCAGTACGATCTCATCCTTTGTTCTTGTCACGCTCATATTCTCCCTGATATTGGAGGATATCCAATTGGCGGCGTCTCCATGCCCCGAGATGACATAGCCATCCATGGGGATGAGGGCGTCGGTTTTTTCTTTTTTTTCCACGAGACCATTTCTGACAACGGCTTCCACGCCCCATTCATTCGTGCCGGTGGATTTTCTTGCATAAGCGGGGGTATAAATGACGAGCTCATTGGGTCCGCGGTTTCCAGGGTAGGGTCCATCGGGCGCAGGATCGGTTTTGGTTATCAGAAAGGAACGACCGCACTTCTTTTTCCAAAGGGGCATGAGATGAAGCGCAGCCCCGAAGAATTCCTCTTGGGGCAGCATCATCTCAAGCCAGGCAAGGTATCCCTTCAGGTTGAGATGCACGCCGTCCGCGGTGAACTCCTCCCTCAAATTTCCTTTTTCATCTCTCATAAGGGGATGGAGATCTATATAAGCCAGGCTTTCCTTTTCGGCGATTGAACGAATGACGCTGTTCACAGCATTGACCTTGATATTTTTTGCAGATTCGCCGCCCCCCACAGGGAGGATGGAAAGAAGGACGATTTGTGTTTCGCCCGCCCCCTGTTTCATCTTGAGGACCAGATTTTCGTACTGTTTGCCGAGTTCTTCCGGAGGGGCGTCCGGGGAAAACCACCAGATATTGTTGATGCCGATCATCAGGTAAACCCGTTTGGGTTTCAGATTAAACACGCAGACATCGAGGCGTTCAATGACGCCCTCGATCACATCGCCGCCGATCCCCCGGTTGATGACGTATGCATCGGGAAAGGCTTCTTTTGTGGGGAATCCTTCTGTTATGGAATCGCCCAGAAAGACAATTCCGCCGGATTTGATAGAGGGCGCCTCTTCAAGAAAAATCTTCAGGCGGTTTGCATAATGATCCCCGCGGCGTTTTCGCGCATCGGCAATGCGTTCTTCCTGCGTCATGTTCGGTTTCTCTCCTTTGCGTTCCATGTTTGGTTTGATGACAACGGTTTCCCCCTCCAAAAGCCGTATAAAAAGAATGAACCAGCATAAGGCTATTACGCAAACTATACGCGATTGTCTGCGAAAATGGGAAAAACGTGATCTGAAATGAATATGAAAATCCTTCACAAATTTCCTCTCTTTCCAGACAGATGATTTAAAAACGGTTTCAGACTATTTCCCAAATAGAGAAAAGAATCAATACAATAATGAAAGATTTGCATAACTAATCAACGGAGGGTGAGGGATAAACCGGCGGCGCAATTTCAATAAGCGTCAGGAACAATTCGTTTTTGTCTGCGTTTCAAAAGCGCCGTTTGAATATAAAGGGAAAGGATCATCCCGAGAAAACCGGTGAGCAGGGCGACGGCGCCCAGGCGCTCGGGATCGATGAGATTCATCTTTGCGGCAAGGGGAATCAAGCCGATAACCGCCAACGAACCTGAGAGGCTTCCCAAACTCAGGAATCCTTCATGAAGTCCGCCGCTTTTGGCATGGTCGGTGGGGACCATGAGGGAATAATAGATGCTGAAGAAGTAGGAAATGCTCCACCCGATCCCGATCAAGACAAAGGCGATGCGTAAAAGTAAAATCGAACCGGAAGGGGTGAAAATTGCGAGAATCAGACCTGCGGGAGTGGCGCTTTGCAAAGCTATCTGGAGCGGGGCGTTATACTGCCATTTCTTCCAGAAGGGAAACCATAAAAAAACCATCAGATTCGTAAAGAATATCGTGCCCAGAAGATTGCCTATACCGCCTTCGGAGAGATGATGAAAATCCCGCCCGAATCTCGGAAAGGACGAGGCAAGGGCGCCCCACACAAGGCACGAGAAGAAGAGCCCGATCCGCCCCAGCATCGTATAAAACAGCGTGTCCGGTCTGATGTCTTTATGATCCACGGCATGATGCCCAAGCCTGCTCGATCCATGACGCCTCCAATCCAGTAAAACCGCGAGAAAAGCCGCCAGGCAAAGGATGAAAAGAACGCGATACACCGTATGAGCGCCTGACCTCTCCTTTGTATATCCTGTAATAAAAGAACCAAGCGCATTGCCTGCGCACCACGAGAGGCAATACGCCCCAAGCCTTCTGGCAAGGGGAATCCTGTGATCCTGATACTCGGATAAAAGCCCTTCAACCGCAGTGAAAAAAATCGACAGGCAAATATTGAAAACGCCCCAATAGAGGAATAAATGCCAGACCTTGTATGATCCCAGGAGATTCCAGCCTAATATTCCATGGAGAATCGTCAGGACAAGGGTAACGACTCCGATACATCTGACTCTCCCATATTTATCCGAAAGCCATGAAAGACTCAGACTCCCCAGGGCATAAACGAATACGCCCCATGAGTAAAGAAGCAATTCCCTTCCCATGGAAACGGTTCCCTGGGGCGTTCTCTCCACGATGATCAGCTGAGAATTCAGCAAGCCGCCTACCATACAGCATGAGATGGCAACGGATAAGATATAATACAAATGGGTTCTTTTCATTATTGATTTATTTCATGGAAGAGTTGGAATTGATAGCCACTTCGTTCTTGCAGTTATTTTCTATGGCGACTTTACCCTGCATCATGTTTCCTGTAATAACAGCGGAATTCACATCAGCGCCAAGGCGGATGTGCTGAAACGGCTGATGAAAGAAACAATTCTGCACGATAAGGCTGCCCGCCGTTGCCTCGATTGCGGGAAGACCTTTTTGCTCCCGATCCCAAAAGTGAAAATTGCATTGGGAAAAACTCGCCTTTCCTCCCTGGATGCGGGCGATCTGGTTACAAGGACCCCAGAATGAGCAATTCTGGAATTGAACCACTCCTTCATTTTTCGGGCTAAGGATAATTTGAACCGGATCATCGGCGTTCATGCTGACGAATTCTCCGTTTGTGATAAGGACGCCGTAAGGATAGGATTCCTCCACAACGACCGCATTGCGAGCGCCATCGGCGCCGATTCCCAGAAAGTTGCCGTTGCATAAGCCATCCTTTGTGGCGATGAAATGGTACCCGATCTTATATCCATAACAAAATGTATTCAGGACATATTCCCAATCAGTACGCCCGAAGACAAAGCCTTCGCCTTCGGTGATCAGGTAGTGAAAGAGTTTGCCAGTATCGGGGCGGGGCTCTCCATCGCCCTCATCCCGAAACCAGTAATGGGGATTGAAATGGACATTCTCGATTCTGCCGATATCCGTACAGCTGTTGACATAAACGCCGATTTTCAGTGGACAACCAAAGATGTTTCTAAGATAGTGCAGTTCATTGTGATGAGCGCCGAAATCAACGCCCTTGTAAGGATTGACAAGGGTGACATCCATCACGCTTGCATGCATGCCGCGGCCCTGGATTGCCCAGGGATAGGGTTTGACGTCATCTATTGTCTGTTCCGGATAATAAATGGTAATTCCCTGAACGCTGGAAGAAGGGGACAGAGAAATAAGGGGGGAGGCGTTTTCATTGTCACGCCCGCCGTACGCAAGAAATACAGTTCCCGTTTTAAGCCGGGCGTGGTGCGGTCCCTGCCAGCTGCCTTTCAAAGTAACGCCGGAGGGAATCGTCAGGCTGCCATCCAGGCGATACCTTCCCGCAGGAAGAAAAACCTCTCCCCCATTTTGCCCTGCGAGATCAAGTGCGGCTTGGATCGCAGAAGCGGCGTCGCGGGATCCATCCTGATAATCCGCAAATATTGTCTTGGTTTCTGGCTCAGACATATCAACCTCCTTCTGTATAGGAACAGATTCGCAAGCGAAAATCAAAGGCAAGAAAAAAAATCCAAAAAAATATTTTTTCATCACAATGTAAACCTCCATGATTCAATTGAAGGAAGAAGGAAGAATTGACTGTCTTTGCTTTTTATCTCCCGGGTAAGATCGCCCCAATCTTCCACAATTTTCCGGGTTTTGTATCTTTCTTCAATGACAACAGCGCTTTTATTTCATGCTCCTTATCCAATTTTCGCATTAAACAGGAATGTTATTGTAATCCCGGTTTTTCATCCAGATGTCATGGATAAGATCGTAGCTGACAAGGGGCATGCCCCGGAATACGCAGTTGGATGTGCAAAACACATAGCCCCCGCCGGGTTTTCCCCATTTCAGACAATACTCTGCGCTATCCCGAATCTGCTCCGGAGTTCCTGTTTGCAAATGGGCGCAATGCACGTTGCCGCATAACGCCACTTTATCTCCGCAAAGTTCCTTTACAACCTTGATATCGACTCCCGCCATGGGATCGAGAGAGTGAATGGCGTGAGGCTCGGATGCAAGCAAATCATCGAGTATGGGCATGATGTTCCCATCCGTATGCTTGATGACATAGGCGCCACGGCATTTGAATTCTGTAACGCATTCCTTGAGATAAGGCGCAATGAATTCATGGAACATGGAGGGTCCAATAAATGGACCTTGATTCGTGCAATAATCGGAGCAAAGTATGAATCCATCCGCTCCGGCTGCCATCAAACGATCGCAATCCCTGAAAGACATCTCCACATTCCTGCGCGCATTTTCATGCACGCGCTCCGGTTCCGCATAAAGGGATAAACAGAACTCCTCCGCATTTCCAAAGGGTATCATGAAGGTGGGATCGTTATGGCACATAACGAGGTATTCATCACCGGTCAGGTTGCGGATTTCCCTGATCATATCTATCACCCCTTGTGGGTAGGAAGAAGAGGGATCCTGTCTCGGGAGTTCATGACTTTGCAGATCCCCGCTTACGAAGATGATGGAGTGATCATAGCGGCGCGCCACATCCACATAAAGGCGGGCGTTATACTTGACAATGTCGAGGTAGGACATTCCTGTGGAAGGGGGTTCGAAGGGAGTGCCAAAGAAGGTTCTGCCCTCGAAGTCGCGCTCCGTTTCATGAAACACAAGTTCGAACGTGGGAACGAAATCAGGGATACCGCCTGTGATGGCAGTGATGGCGCGTTCCCGATGAGTCATTGTTTTTGTCATATTTCTCATACCTCAATAGTTATTTCTCAATAACGGTTTTTTTTTCGATTTCAACATTAATCATCACCCAATTTGGGGTCAGGCTATAATATTTTATAAGATTTGGCAAAAGTGTCCGATAAAAAGACACAAAAAATCGCTAATCTTATAAAATATTATAGCCTGACCCCAAAAAAATTGTAAAATTGGGAAAAAAATCATTTTGACAAAACATTTTTACATTCCTAAACGTCTAATATCTCAGTGGGCTTATTTTAAAATCAGGAGTTGTATAAATAATGGGGAAAAACAAGGGTTTATATTATGTCTTTGCCGCGCTGGTTATAATTGTCATTATTGGAGTTATTTTCTTTTCACAGGAGAGGCAGCCATCCCGAACCGCAGATCAATCCGGTTCTATTGAATCCCTTCCTGCCCCCAAAATCCCCGCAGCAAACAATACGGCGCCTTCTCAAATCTCCCCCGCTTCCATCAGTGAACCGTCTAAAAGTACAAATCTCGATCAAAAGGAACCATCCGCATCCACAGATACCGATCTCTCCATCTCAGGCAATGTCTCTCTTTCCGATGGCTCGCTTGCACCCGAAGCCACAATCCGCATTATAAAAACGGAAAATCCTGAAGAAAACTTATCCGATGAATCGCTTCTCTCCAGCGTAACAGCTGATAAAAACGGTAATTACGCTGTCAGCGTCGCCAACCAGCCCATCATATTTGTCAAAGCCTCCTTCCCCGGCTATGCCACCCTAACCGCAGTCGCCGGAAGATTTGCGCACAGGCCGAATGTCAAAATCATCGATGGAAAACAGGAGCACACGATCAACTTCACGCTCCCCCCTGCCTCGCACATCAAAGGTCGCGTCATTGATGAAAAAAACAATCCCATCGCCGGCGCCTCCGTAACAACCACCCAGATAAATCCGCAAAGCATGGAAAATTTCTCCATCGAAAAAACTGTAACAGACAGCGAGGGGCGCTTCGA
>JAFGFK010000253.1 GCA_016931135.1 Candidatus Sumerlaeota bacterium
ACAAGATCAGCGTTTCTCGATATAAATCAATTCGGAGGTTTCCGGCTCCTCCAGGCGAACAAACAAACCATAGTTCATAAGGTGGTCTCCGGTTTGGAGCGAACTGGTCGAGGTTCCGTCTTCATACCTGATCTGATATTCCTCAGTGGTTAAAAGCCCTTTCAACTTGTAAATGTGGTCTTTACGCGAGGTGGTTGCGCGAAAGGCGAACACAATACCCTTTCCTGTTTGAGGATCGTAATATTGCATCCCATCCCACCTGACGCCATCCGGTCTCTTTTCGATGTGGTAAAGGTTTCCTTTGTTGATCAGGGGTCTGATCCATGTTTTATAAATCTCGAATTGCCTTTTAGCGGCAGCCTTTTGTTCCATTGTCCATGACGATGTATCGCACATGATGGCGCACCAGCCCATCATGCCGCTTCGGAGCATCGCCTTGAAAGTATCCAAGGTGGGTCCCGGGTGATGGGCGACGTAAGCTTCGCACATGGAGGGGGGAAGGGGAAAACTGGCATCGTAAAATCCGCGCCGATTGCTGAGTGGATTGTATGTATCCGTGAAACAGATGTAGTGAACCCTTTTCGCAACTCCGAAATCGACCATTCTTCCCCCGTTGACGCAATTCTCGAAAATCAGCCTGGGGAATTCTTTTCTCAGGCGATCGTAAATCTCATAATAACCATTCGTTGCGTGATGGCTGATGTCCGCCGGATTATCAAGGTGGCGATGATTCGACCTGGGGCAGACCTCAACCGCCACGCGCTGATCATGCTCCAGAAGATCGATTTTGTATTCCTTCACGATTCTTCTCAGTTCTTCGAGGCACCAGGATTTCGCCTGATCGCATGCAAGGCAAACGGTTTCTCCGGTAAAATCTTCGGGGCGCCACTGTTCAGGCAAATCCCGGGGAAACCAGTTTTTCATGTCGGGATTGCTCACGGCAAGTTTAGACATTCCGTTCGGAGGATTCCCCCCCTGCGCCCACCCCACCCATAAACCGAAAAGCATACCCTTTTGGTGGGCGTAGTCAACAATCGGAACCAGTCCCTTCGGGAATTTATCCGGATGGGGGCGCCATTCCCCGACGCCTTTATACCACCCGGCGTCCAAATGAAAAATCTCGATTCCCAGGGCGGCGGCGTCGTCGATCATTTTGCGGGCAAGGGTATCATCCACAGCCATGCCGCTGCCCCAGCTGTTGTTGACAAGGAGGGGATACCTGGCATCGTGAACAGGGGGGCGAAGGCGCGTTTCAACAAAGCGGTGAAGCCGGTTCGCCCCATCATCCACATCGCCCTTGAAGCAGCCGATGAAACAGGCGGGGGTTTCATAGCTGCCCTGAGGCGGGATTCTGGAGCGATATTCCACATAAGTATCATCGATTCCGGACTTGACGTCAAGGATAAGGGGCGTTCCATTCGCGGATATGTTGATACAGACCTGTCCGCTGGATTCTATGCCCATGTAAAAACCATGAAGCGCCTTTCTGTCCTGAATGGTTATCCAGGGAATCATGTCAGCTCCAGGGGCAAGACAATATGGCGTCGAGGGTTTATAAAAATAATATCCATCATAAATTATCTCCTTATGCGTTCCGATGAGCGACGGGGTTCCGTTTCCCTTTTCCACCCACCAGCATTCGATCTGATGTCTGATGGGGAGGAGAAGTTGGAAATCAATCGTTTTCTGAATGGGAATCTGTATTTCCTCTGTGGATAAATTTCTGATGAGTATTTCATGTTCAATCGGTCCTGGCCCCGGATACGCCTTCCATATCGAACTTAATTCAAGAGGGGGATGAGCAGCTTTGAAATTCAGGGCAAGTTTTGTACCGTTTTTTTCTTCCAACAGGGCGTCTTTGAATTCCCACTTTATGGATTTTCGTTCCCCGCGGATATAGACATGATTCATCAGGGAAATTTCCCTTGGTCTGGAAGCCCAGTTCCATTTGTTTCCTGTGGAATTCATCTGAAAAAGAGCCGGGGCGTTGTTTTTTATTCCAACGCGCATCATGGTATCTTCCGTAGATAGGGAATAAATATTTTTCAGGGAGGCGTCATCCTCCAACGGAAACGCATTTATGGAAACAAGCAACAAATTAAAAATATACATCAGCATGAATTGATTGAATACGCTTCCTTTTATCATGAGAAACTCCTTTCAGAAACTTTCTGGAGAAAGTAAAATTTTCATAGAAAATGTTTTGGGATCAATAACATTCAATGTCACTGGATTTGTTTGTTCCTGTCAACGAAAACATGGCGCTATTTTGCGATGGGCGCGCATCAGTTTTCCGAGTAATAGATAGGATTATGGCGTCAAACTCTATAAAAATCCTGTATGCGCATCCTGACTCTATTCCGTGAATGTGGGATGAAGTCTGTGGGGTCATTCTCTATAAAAATCCATCTTAATGATCAGGATATCTGTTATGATGGGAAGCGCTGTATCTATAATTTAGCATAATATTTCCGTAAAATACCCGGATTTTTATAGGGATTGACCCCCGATTGTAGAAAAAACCCAGGATAGTTTGAAGGATTTTTATAGAGTTTGACTCCGTATAATCGGAAAACAGATGGGCGCCCTTCGCTATTTTGCGATTGCAAATGATGATATCAAAAGGCGATAAATATCTCTGATTTTATGGATCATGTTACAAAAAATGAATCTTCTTGTTTTTCTTCTTATTTCTGCTTTCCTGGAGGTTCCCGTGAACGTTCGCTCCCGGGAGGAAACTTTCCATCTTTTTCCGGAAAACGCCTCGCTCGATGGGGTCCGGTTGAATGAAAAGTCAGAGGGAATCCTTTCTCCGAATTGCGACAGGGGAATTTGTATCTGGGAAATCTCCGGGAAGTCCGAAATGCGAATCGGCGCGATCATGCCGGAAAAGTCCATAGAACCAGCGAGAGAATTTCTCCCTCCCGCCGATATTATCTTACAAATACGTTGGATTAATGATGACGGAACCTGGTCTTCGTGGTTTCCGGAGAATCTGCTTGCAGGAGGCGATTTTCGGGATGACAATCATTCCGGACTTCCCGATCTTGCCGATATTCTCGAAATTACCACCCATACCCTCATCTATTCCGATCGTTCAAATCTCGACAAACCCCGGTGGGCAAAGGATGTTGTATCCCATGCAGCGCCGCCCCTTCTCGAAACAATCAAGGGGGAAAAGGTTTTGGTTGTTCACAAACAGGAAGAAACGGGACAAACCATCGTTCAGATGAGATCGGATCGCATCCCGTCATTCCCTGCCATTACAATCTCGGGATGGAACGGCTGGAACCTGGGAGAAAGATATACCATGGGACTCATGAGCAGGTTCCATGAAATCGACGCGGAAGGAAATCGCCTCGATAAGATCATGTTCACAGGAGATGACGACTTCCATCAACGGGGTGGAATCGCCCCCTTAAAATGGCGCGCTGTTTCCTTTTCGCCCCGAAGCGAGACGCGGCGGCTGAATCTCTATCCCATGCGCCTGATCGGATCCCCGGGAACGATCATGGCTTCCCGATATCAGATCAGGGCGGACAGCCTCTCCGATCCTCTTTTTCGCGGCGCATCCATTTCCTGCCCCGATATCAGGAATCACGCTGAATGGATAACAGACGCCCCTGAACTTGTAGAACTCCTTCCAAATGGAATCGCGCTTCGCCCCCTTCCCCTTTCAAACGCCTTCCTCCTCTGTTCTTCTTTCGAAATTCCCGATGCCGAACGTATCGCCCTTTCCATTGAAATGGAAGTGGAAGTTCCCGAACGCTACAATGACCGCGATCCATCGCACAAGGCATGGATGTCAACTTATCTGGAGTTTCTCGATGACAAGGAAAGGGTCATGGATGTTTTGCAGATCACGGCGTGCCGCCCTTTGCGGGGCGATAAGCTGATGACGGCTGGAGAAAAACCGCAAGGCTCGCGCCGCGCCCGCATCAGGCTTGTCGCCTCCCACAAGACCTACCTCGGTAGAGGGGATGAAAAAAATATGGACGGCGTCATGATCTGCTGGTGGAGGAATCTCGAGATGTTCGAATGTCTTTACCCGCAAACCTACCGCGCCCGGCTCGATGAGGCGCCTTTTAAATCCGGAGAAATCCCTTCATCACAAAAATATCAGATTCGCGCGATCCTTTTATCCGATCGAAAAACGCCCTCGCCAGTTCTTAAATCCGTTAAATATACAATAAAGAAATAATCCGGGAAAAGTTTTTTCCGTGATAAATTTGAAAAAATGCGAAATTAATGCGTCTCTTATTTCTTTTTTACAGTTATTACATAGCCTGACCCCAATTTTTCCGGGTTGTTTTTTCAGTCGATCAGGAATTTTTCGAATTCATCCGGGGGAAGAGGTTCGGAAATAAAGTTACCCTGCACATACTCGCAATCCATATCGCTGAGGGCGTCCATCTGGATTCTGGTTTCCGCCCCTTCCGCTACGACGCGTATATTCAGAATGCGCGCGAGGCTGATCATGGAGCGCACAATATGTCCGCTTTCTTCGGCTTTTCCCAGTCTCGAGATGAAGGAGCGGTCTATCTTGAGGAAATCTATGGGGAGTTCCGCCAAGCGACCGAAGGGAGAAAACGAAGCGCCGAAATCATCCAGAAGAACGCGGATGCCATTTTTACGCAAAAGAGTCAGTATGGGAACGATATGGTCGTGTTCCTTGAAAAGGGCTGATTCCGAAATTTCGAGATGAAGACATCCGGAATCGAGATGATGCCGGGAAAGGGCGCCCTGAATACACGGAACAAGGTTGGATGAGGAGAACTGGCGATCCGAGATATTGACGCTGGCAAAGAGGTTTTTTGCTTTTGGAAAGGTTTTTTTCCAGAGCGCCATCTGGCGGCACGCCTCCATCAAAACCCATTCTCCAATGGAAACGATCAAGCCGGTTTCCTCGGAGATCGGGATAAAAGACTGGGGTGGCAACAAACCTTTCCGGGGGTGTCGCCAGCGAATCAGCGCCTCCCATCCGCAAAGATTTCCAGATTTGACGCTGGCAAGGGGCTGGTAATAAAGACAGAATTCGTTATGATACAAGGCGGATCGGAGTCCGGTTTCAATCTCCAGATAAGCCGCAACCGCCTCGTGCATCTCTCTGTCAAAAACGACAAAACGATTGCGACCGCTTTCCTTGGCGCGATATAAAGCCGTATCCGCATCCCGCATAATCTGGTCTATCTTCTCATAGCCCTGGGAAGAAAAAAGGATTCCAATGCTTGCGCTGGTAAATATTTCATTTCCTTCTATAACGAAAGAACGCGACAATTCCTCGATGACGCGTTTCGCTATATGAATGGCGTGACTGTTTTCCTTGATTCCATCCAGAAGGATGGTGAACTCATCTCCGCCCAGGCGCGCTACGGTGTCCTCTTCCCGCACGATGTCCCTCAAACGTTTCGCCGCTTCCGTCAACAACTTGTCGCCCATGAGATGCCCCAGGCTGTCATTCACCACCTTGAAACGGTCCAGGTCGAGCAGCATGACGGCAAAGATATAGTTCGGGCGTCGTTTACTGCGCGCCAGGCATCGTTCCAGACGATCGGTAAAAAGGGCGCGGTTGGGAAGGTCCGTAAGGGAATCGTAAAAGGCAGCCCGCGCCAATTGTTCCTCCGCCCTTTTTCGATCCGTAATATCGATGCAAACGCCCAGGAGGCGAATCGCCTCGCCTTTCTCGTTCCGGATCGCGTTGCCCTGTTCCGCCACCCATCGGCGCTCTCCCGAGGGAAGGATGATCCGGTGTTCGGAATGGTATATTTCTCCCCGCTCGAGGCAGGCTTTCATGGCTTTATCCAAAAGAGGATGATCCTCGGGAGGAATCATGCTCATGAACATCTGGCGGGTTCCATCGAAGCGCCCCGGGGGAATCTCGAATATTTCACTGGTCGTATCCGACCACGTAATGACTCCGGTATGAAGGTCTTTATCCCACACGCCGATTCTGCCGAATTTTTTGGCAAGAGACAATCGTTCCTCGCTCGCCCGCACATCCTCCTGCGCCCGAATGCGCACCAGGGCGCCGGCGCAAAGATGGGAAAGCGATTCAAGTATATTGATATCCTGCGAGGTATAGGCGTTGTATCTATAGCTCTGGATGGAGATGACGCCAATCACTTTGGAGCCGGAATAAATCGGAACAAACATCAGGGAAGCGGAGCGGCGAGAGCGATCCCCGAATGACAAGGTGGAAATCGGTTCTTTTTCCTCATGTTCTCTCAGGATGAATTGTTTTCCTTCCTTTATGGCTTTCAGCGTATATCCGGAAGGAAAGCCGGAAAAATGTTCTGCGGGAGATTCAATCCTTTCTCCGTTTATGGTATCCACGGTAAAGAGGGTGTTGAGGTAATTCTTTTCCTCCTGATACAGAAGGATAAAGCAGGAATCCCATCCAATCAGATCCTGAGCGATATCCACAATGATTCCACCCGCCTCTTTGGGAGTCGCCGCCGCGCTTAAAAGGCGCCCCAGGCGAATGAACGCCTCCTGTTGATCCTCCATCCGTTTACGATCCGTATATTCAATATTGAAGCCGAGAATCCCCGTAATTTGTCCCTCCGGATTTTTCAAAGGTATTTTATTGTTGGATAGCCAGTGACATCTTCCCGTAGAAGCGTCTATATACGAAACGCTTTTATCCCGAATCGGCTCGCCGGTCTGAAGCAATTCCCTTTCTTCCGCCAGCGCCACAGCCGCCACTTCGGAAGGGAAAAAGTCAGCGTCCGTTTTCCCGATTATGTCCTTCATGGATTTCAAACCCAATGACATCCAGAGCTGCCTGTTTGCCGCAAGAAAACGACTCTGCGCATCCTTGATATACACATGCTGGGGAAGATTGTCCAGCATGACGCTCAGGAGATGGCGCTCTTTCTCAAGGGAACGCTCCGCCTGGATGCGTTCCAGCGCTCCTGCGCAATGATCCGCAAGGCTCTGCAAGGTTTGAAGGTCCGCCTTCGAGTACGCCAGGGGAGAATAGCTCTGTATCGTGATGGTTCCCAGAACCCGCTGTCCTTTTCGCACCGGCGCGAACATCAAGGAACGGGAACGGCGGGAAGTATCGCCGAAGGCAAGGAGTTCCACATCCGGCTTGTACGATTCATCATCCCGCAGGATCAATTGCGCGCCTTCCCGGATGATCCTTCGCGTCATCGATGTCAGATTTCTTCCTACAATGGGAACTTCCTTTTTAACGCCATCAAATGTATCAATATTCAAAACGGCGATGGTTTCATATTTTTCCGGATCCAGGAGATTGAAATTGCTGGCGTCCCATCCGAGGAGTTTGTCCGCGGTTTCAAGAATAATAAGCCCCGCGTCCCTCGGGGTATGAATGGAATTCAGCTGGTTGGCAAGCAAGGCAAAAACAGTCGCCCGTTCCTCCGCCCTGTGGAGATTCTCCTCGGCAGCCGCCCGCTCCAGCGCCCCGCTGCAATGATCCGCCAGAATCTGCAGTATATCGAGGTCATTTTTATTGTACGCCTTGAATGAGTAACTCTGGATCGATAACAATCCGATGATTTCGCGCCCCCGCTCCCGGATGGGAACGAACATCAGGGATGCGGAGCGTTGGGGACTTTCCCTGAAGGTAATAAGAGAAGAACGCGCCGCGTCCTCCGGTTTTTCCCTGAGGATTATGCGCGCTCCCTCCTGCAGAACATGGAGAAACATCGGGCTGGGCTTCGAGCGCTTTTCATAAATAGAGGGAAATTCCCGCCGCTCCCCCTCCACCGTATCGATATTGATTATGGAATAAGCGACGCCCGCATCCTTGTCATACATGTTGATATAAAAGGCGTCCCATCCCAGGATGGCGTCGGCGGTTTGCGCCACAACCATACCCACATCATGCGACGTTCTGGCGACGCTCAGATTGCGCCCCAGATCCGCAAAAACGCGCCTCGGTTCCTCGGCGCGTTTCAGAAGGGTAATATCATACCAGCTTCCCCGAACCTCCAAAGCGACGCCCGCATCATTTCGAATAATCGCTGATTCATCATGAATCCATTTAACCTCGCCTTTCCGCGTAATCATGCGGTATTCTTCGCAGAACCGTTCCCCCTTCTGATAACACGAAGCCGCCTTTTGAATAATTTTATCCTTGTCCGCAGGGTGGATATGTTTTTCCCACAGAGCCGCGGTTGCCATCCATTCCTCCGGGGCATAACCAATGAAATCCCTGATTTGAGGGCTGACATAGGAAACGCGGGCTTTTCCATCTTCATAGAGAATAAAATATGTTACAAAAGGGCCCTGTTCGATCAGGGAGCGGAATTCCCTTTCGGATTTTCTTAAAGAAGTTATATCCTTTTTCAATTTTTTCAGTTCCCTTTTCGCATCCG
>JAFGFK010000254.1 GCA_016931135.1 Candidatus Sumerlaeota bacterium
ACCTGATGGATCACGGGAACGCCGACCAGTTCCCAGGTGGTTCCCTTATCCTGAAGGTATTTCAATGAATTCTTGCCTTCGGAATCCTGTTCCTCATCTATTTTAGCTTCTTTCAACTCGATTTCATTCAATTCCGCGGGAATGGACAAGGTCTTGAAACCGGATTTCATCGCCTTGGTGGAAATGGAACCGAACTGAACCGAGCCGGAGATATTGAAGGCGCCTGCATTCAACTTAATGACGCCATCCACATTGCCCCAATCGAGTCGTGCGCTGGATATCACGATTCCGGAGCAATCCATGGTAACGAGATCGGAACTTTTGACGGTAAAATCCTCGATCTCTTTTTTGATGCAACCGATGGTTTCGTTATCGATCCAGGAGGGATCGAGTCCTTCTCCGAGGAGATCCACTTTCCCATCCTCGAGAGAGACGCATCCAACCTTTCCCTCGATGGATTTCACAAGAATTTTATCTCCGTTTGGGGAGAAGGCGGGTCCCCAGAGGTAGGCGTCCTCAGTGGAGAATGTTTTTATCGCCTTACCGCCAACTTCGAGTACGACGATTTCTCCATTATCCTTACTATAGGAGATCTTCTTTCCATCGGGAGAAAACGAGACGATATTGACATCGCACCCCAGATCGAAGATTTTACTGACCTTCCCGTTGGAACCCAAAATATAAAGATTGTCGCCCAGAGTATAGGCGATCTTTCCATCCACGGAAACAGCCGGGGTGCCGGTAAGAGGCGCCGGAAGGCATAGTTCCAGAGAGGCGTTTTCCACAAGATCGTAAATAACCGGAATCTGCAATAAACCATCCGCTGATTCCTGAAACGCCTTGTAACACACATACCGGTTATCCGGCGAAATGGTCGCATAATAACCGGCGTTTATTCCCGTTGTAATCATCGTGGATTGACCAGTCTCCGTATTAACGACGGAAAGCCCGTTGTAATCATCGTTTGTCACGAGAACAAGGGAAGAGTCGTCTGATACAAAAACGGGAATCGAACCGATCGATAGTCCGCTAACAAGGAAAAACAAGAAGAGAAAGAAACCAGGCAGGAAACGTTTTTTTGACATGATATTACTCCTTTTAGAGAAAATTTGGATATACCATGATTTTCCCCCCGGAGCCTTGTCATTTAAAAGAACAAAACTTGGACAAACCCATTTTTAAAAATGACTATAAGGCTCATCATGGTAAAAGTTTACAGGTGACCTGTCAGTGGTTGAGTCGCCACAACAGTCATTGTTGAGGAAAAGATGGCCACGGCGCTTATTGCGCTTGATACTTAAAAAGAGATTACGCTCACCTCCTCTCCGGAAAAAAGAAGGGAAAAAAAGATTTCCTCTCCATGAAATCTAAAAAAATTTATGGCTTCCCTATCAGAAAAGTCAAGTATGAATTGTAAGGATTCGACGATTCAAACGTTTGAAATTCAGACGCCCATGAATAGCCTCAAATTAACGACAATAACAGTAGTTTGGCAAATTCAGGGATCAAATCCCATAATACAACCAATTTGCCAAACCACTGGACAATAAGAGAACTTGTTCCCCTCAGGACAAGCGCCATTCGGATCATCCCTTGCCTGTTTCACCGGCTTTGTTTACAGCCATACTGACGGTTATGGGCCCTATAATCTCGAAAAGAAGCGTTGTCCCGGCAATCGTATTGATGACAAGCGATCCCAGATCCGTTCCATATCTAACATAGCCGCGGAATTCCGCCTGGGCAATGAGGGCAAGACCTATGGCAACGCCCGCCTGAGATAACAACGCCATGCCCAGATACTTGCGCAGAACATCCGGCGCCTTTGACGCAACGCACCCCCCATAAGAACCAATGAATTTTCCCACGATCCGCATGAAGAAATAAGCCATGCCGATCGTCCCGATCTTCCCGATGAGAGACAATTTCATGTGAGCTCCGGCAAGAACGAAAAAAATGACGAAAAGCGGAGGAGACAATCCCTGAATTCCCTGGAGACTGCGGTAACTCTCACGGGGAAACGCATTGGCGATCACCATGGCAAGAGCCATGTTGCAAAGGATCAGAGAAAGATGAAAACAATGCGCAAGTCCGGAACAGACAAGCAGCATGCCAAGCGTCATGATCAGGACATGCTCCCTGTTATGAGTTTTTCGCACAGACAAGGCAAGGATAAATCCCAAGAGACACCCCATGACAATCGAGCCGATGATTTCCAACATGGGAAGGAAAAGCATCTTGTACCAGCCGAAAACCGCCGCGCTCGTTTGGGCTGCGGATTCTTCGGAAATCAGGAGCATTTTGGCGATGGCAATGGAAAAGGCGTAAATGACGATCGCAAATCCGTCATCCAATCCAACAATGGCTAAAAGGGTATTGGTCAAAATCCCCTTTGCCTTGCATTCGCGGAGAACGACTACGGTTCCAGCGGGAGCTGTCGCCGGGGCGATGGAGGCGAAAATCAGGGCAAGGATAAGGTCGCCCTTGACGATCCATACTCCCAGGAGGACAAAAACAAAGGCGCCCAAAGATTCCGTAACAAGGATCACAAAAACCTTTTTGCCCACCTTTGCCATTTCTTCCCACCTGAGGGAACTCCCAATGATGAAAGCCACAAGAGCCAGAGTCAGATCACTCAGATAATCCATGCGATTGACCATGTCATGATGAAAAATTCCCAGGATGGATGGGCTCAAAATAATTCCGGCTATGATATAACCTACAACGGAAGGCAGTTTGAATCCCAACAAGGGAAGTTTGATGGAACTGACGACAAGGGAAATGGCAAAACCTGACAAAACGCCTATTCCAAGAAACAGGAACAAGTCCATCTGACTCGTGATATGGGTAAACAAAAAAATCCTCCAACTGCCACAGAACGATTTTCCAAATTCATAAAATATCGTACAGGGGGAATCCTGGCTTCGTTCCCGGAACAGGTCATGATATCTTTACCAATCTTCCGGAATCTCCTCTTTTTGTTCCAGCTCTTTTCGCATTTCATTGATATCCTGAGATTTAATGGTCAGTTTCAGATAGGAGGCGCACAAACCATAGACTATCCAGATGAGCAGTTCCAGGGCGCCTCGATTGTTGAAATTAACGCATCCGACAATATAGGGGATGGCAATCAGGGCGACCAGGGCGGAGATAATGTCCCTCTGGTAGGAATTCTCGGGAATCTGACGCCTGCGTTTCAGGAGAAGAAAAAACATAAAGGCGGAAAAGGAAAGAAAGCTGAGAAGACCGAGCATACCCGTTTCATAAAGAATCTGAAGATACCAGCTGTAAGGATGGGGTCTGGATTCAAAATTAACTTGGGGGAAAATCAATCGACATACCCCTTCGAATTGTTTCCATCCATAACCTGTCCCTATTACGGGATAGGTTCGGATGATTTCACTGACAATCGTCCATCTTTCCAGATAGAATCCCACCCTGGAAGAGGAGTCCGAATAGGACCCGGGGCGAAAGATATCCAGATAATATTCCCGCAAAACGCCGGGAACGGATATAATCAAAATCAATACAAGGATAACCACCGTGATGAGGTATTTCTTCTTCGTAAGAAAGCTCAGGAAGGAAAAGGATATGATAACGGAAACGATAGCTCCTCTTGACAGGGTAAATACGAGGGAGGCAAAGGCGAGAAGACCCGTGGCTGCGACCCATTGACGGGATATCCTCTTGATGGTAATAAAATACTGGAGCATGATGATATGGAGCCCGAGAACAAGGAAAAAGGCGGTCTTGTAATAGTGGGAGAAGGGAAACTGAACGTGAAAGAGGGGATTCAAGCTGGTTGGCTCGAACAGGCGCACGGCTTCCTTTCTCACAAGCCAGTTCTGGACTCCATAGCTCCCTGCAGGATAGGCAATCCCCTGTACAATTACCATGATGGAAATAATCAGAATCACCAGGAACGCCGCGGAAACGACCTTTTTAAACTGGTCGAAACTCCTGATATTATCGGAAATGCAGAGATAAATCAGGAGATAAACGATGATTCCCTTGCGAAGCTGGGGGAAGCTTTCTTCAGGAAAGAAAGAAAGGAAAGAG
>JAFGFK010000255.1 GCA_016931135.1 Candidatus Sumerlaeota bacterium
TATTGAAAATGACGGAACCGAGCCGTTGGAGATTTTCTCCATTAGTCATGCTTCATGTTGTTCCATTTTTGATTATATCCTTGAACAGGATATAATAGAATCATGTGAACGAACCTCTTTAACCATCAGTTTCGACCCCATCAATTCCCTGGGGGATTTAAAGGAACTGGCATTCATAAATAGTAACGATCCTGAACATCCCAGGATTCCTGTTTATATTCAAGCGAAGGTTTTTGCTCCTTTAGTTATTATTCCCAGGCGGTGCGTTTTTTCCAATCCAGATAAGGAACAAGATCATAGAACGCTTATTATGAAAATGAACAAGAATGAGGAACTTGCCCTTTCCAATATAAAAGCATCTTCCGAGGCGCTGCGAGTTGAAATAATCCCGATTGAAAAGGACTTTCTGCTGAATGTTTTTCTCGACAGGAGAAAATTGCCCTCTGGGGAAAAGAAACAAAACCTCTATCTCATATTATTTCTGGATAGCTCAATCGAATCGAAAGAAGTGAAAATTCCTGTCATTGTAAACCCTTAGAAACTGTCAGAAGCTCAGGTCCAGTTCAAAAACGTCGGCGTCGTCGGTAATGGAAACATACCCGGAGATTTCCGAATCGCCGACATTGATCCTGTATTCTCCCACGGGAAGATAGATTTCGAATTTATGATCCGGCGTCAGGTGCGCCAGATAGTTTCTCTGGGTTTCCCGGTTGGAGAAAAGAAGAGGCTGTTCATACAAGATCGCCTGTTTTGTTTCAAGGGTACCCTTAACCAGGACTTTAGCCTTCAAGGTAATGGAGATATCTTTTTTTTCCTGTGGGGAGAGGGCGACAACCGCGCTGGCGGAAGAGTGGTCTTTATCCGCAGCAAGAAGATATTCCCCATGATCGAGTTTATAGAAGGCGAACCTGCCATCATTTTCCGTAACGCCGCTGCGGCTGGTGGCGAGTATTTCCTCATCCGCCTTCAGGCTTCGCAGGGTAAGGGAAACAGCCGGTTCGGGTTTGTTTTGCGGATTATAGACAATGCCCGTAAGAACGGATTGCGCCTCTTCCATATAGATGGATAGCGGGAAGGATACGTCCGCGACGCCTTGGGATATGGAAATGTTCTCTTCGGAGGTAATATAGCCGTTTTTGCCGAATTGTAACCGGATATTGCCATCGTGGAGTCCTTTCATTTCAAAATAACCTTCCTGATTAGACGTTGTGCCATGTTGAATCTGGACTCTCTCGGAAGATTTAAAGATGATATTCACGCCCTCGAGGCTTTTGTTGGTTGCGGAATCGTAGATATACCCGTATATCATTTCCACCTGATGCAGATGAATCGTCGCCTCTGCGTTTGGGTCTTGTTGCCCCAATTCAATGGAATCCGATGATCCGATGAGTCCTTCGGCGGTACGAACATGCACGGCGTAAATGCCGGGATTGAGGGAATCGAGACGGCATTTTCCCTCCCGAGCCTCCCTGGCGTCATGCAAGCTCATTTCAAAGGCGTTTGTATCCGGTTTCCAATTCTGCATCTCCACGGAAACATGCCCTGAATAAGGGTTGCCGCTATCATCGAGAATATTCAGCGTCAGGTTGATCGCGCCGGGGAGAACAATCTTGAAATCCTCCTGGGGAAGGGCAATTTCTTCCAATTCCACTCGCCCGAATTTGCTCGAACCGGTTTCGCCGGTTTCGGGTCCCTCGCAAATCAGGCGATCGATATAATCGCTGAGTACATCGGTGATGCTGAAGACTCCGTTTTTATCCGCCGTGATCTCTTTCCTGAGATTCGCGCCCGTATCGGGATTCAGCCAGTGATAGGAAATCCTGGCGAACGCCACGGGCGATTCATCAAAAGTCACCACTGCGCCGGTCAGTATTTTACCGAGGGTAAAACGAAAAACGATTTCCTCGTTCACGGGAAGATCGATGTCCCTTTTCAGTTTCTGGGAATAATTCGGCGATGACACTACGAAAGAGAGACGTTTTTCATAGGTCTCGAAGGAGAACATTCCGCTTTCATCGGTTGTCATCTTGTGAGAGCTCATCATCCCTTCCGCTGCGACCAAGCTGTTTTCGAGGGGATCGCCGGTATGCTGGAGAACGCGTCCTCCCACCATGGTCGGGGATGAAAATTTCAAGAGGAGATGGGGCGTCGGATTCCGGGGATCGAGGAAGAACTCCAGCGGCTCGGAGGCAAGGTCTCCTTTTTCCGTGAAGAGCCCTGCAACATTTCCTCCGCTTCCCATGTACCTGGAAGAAAAAGTAAAATCATCGCCCAGTTTCAACCAGAGGGTTTTTCTTTTGGATTCCGATTCCAGGGGCTGGATTTTCACTTTGTATTTGGCGCGATCTTCCTCTTTCAATCCCTCTACAACGCCGCTCAGGGCATATTCCTTATCGAGCGAAATGACGATATCCTCCATATCGGAATCCGGCATGTATTCATGAATGGAATGCGTTTTGACAAAAACGCCTTCTTCACTCACTACGTAAAATTCCGGAGAAGCGATATGAATGTCTATCCCGCCTTCCGGAATCCAGGGTTTAAAGAAGAAATCGCCATTGTCATCGGATGTCGCGGTCAAACGTTCCTCGGGATCTTTTATCTCGAGGAGAATCCCTTCGAGAGGTTTCTTGTTCAGGTTATCTTGCGTCTTACCGCTGATTATGATTCCCTGATTCACTTTGACAATGATATCCTCAACAGGGTTGACGCCATCACAGGAGAAGGAAATCGGTTTTCCCGCTCTTTTGTTTTTCAGGATGGGTTCCAGACAATACTCCCCCTTATCCAGGTTTTCGAAGACAAAGTTTCCCTTTTCGTTGGAAAGGGCGTATAACCTTATATTGTTTACTACCAGAAGAATCCCAACGTCTTTGCAAGGCTGCCCGTCTCTGGAACCTGCGGTGATCCCGCGGGCGGATGTGCCTCCTGGTACAAGGGTGATTTCGAGATTTTCAGAAGGGGTTTTCACCTGGGAAAGCGCAACGCTGACGTATCCGGAACGGGTAACCTGTAAGGAATACATGGCGTTTCGGAGACCACGGAATCTGAAGCGTCCCTTTTGATCGGCGCTGGTGAATTCGGGCAGATTGGGGTAGCGCGATTCCGCTTCCGGTTCGAGCATAAGAGGACCGATCGTTATATTGGGAAGGGGTTCTCCCTTTTTATTTTTCACGATGCCGGAAATGAACGTTTCAGGTTTCAGAATCAAACTGACGGATTTTCTGGAGTCAGCGTCTTCCAGATCGAGCGCCCGTAGTTCCGTGGAGAGGGAGTTTGCGCTGACTTTCAGTATGTATCTTCCGGACAAATTGCGTCCCAGCGAGGCTTCCCCTTTTTCGTTGGTACGGGATGAAGCAAGGGGCGCTGGTTTCAGGGGAAGGATAACGCTGCGGTCAACATACAATTCGATTTGAGCGTTTTTGACTGGCGCTCGGTTTTCTCCTGATACCTTGACGTCTATCTGGGGCTGGAGGGCGGGATCCTTGGGAGGGTTAGTTTCATCGGAATCCGGGGTCTTCGTTGGCGTCGGTTTGGAAGAACCGGGCGTGGGAGAGGGTTGGGCGGTATCCCGCGGCGGTTTGACGCCGGGCGGAGCGATGTCCCTTTCCTTTATCAGAGAAATGACCGTAAAAATGCCGATCGCAACCAGGGCAATAACGATAAAAAGAATATGAGGATGTTTTTTCATAGGGTTCTCTCCTGAAATATTGTAATCATCAAACGCAAATATTTATAGAATTCAATCATTAAATGATGCGTCCGGCATTCTTTTCCTGGCGATTTCCATATTATGAATGATCGCAGGATTGTCCGGCTGCAAAGCCAGGGCTTTTTCATAATACCGCAAAGCCTCTTTGTACCTTCCCATTTCCGCAAGGACATTGGCGAGATTTCCCAGGGTGAGGACATCCTCCGGATCGATTTCCAGGGATTTTTCATAATAATGAAGGGCGTCCTCGAATTGTTTTCCTCTCGCAAAGAGATTGGCGATGTTGATATAGGTTTCCTGGTAATGCGGATTTGCCTCGATCACTTCCTGAAAGCGCTGCAGGGCGTTATCGAAATCGCCGGTTTCCATAAAGGCGATTCCCAGGTTGTTCCGCGCATGAAAGAAATCCGGATTGATCTCGAGGGCTCTCTGATAATACGAGATGGCTTCCTGATATTTTCCTTGCTCCTTGAGGATATTCCCGATGTTATACGGAACCAGCATATCATCCGGCATAAGTTTCAACGCCGTGAGATAATGTTCCTTTGCTTTTGCATAGTCCCCTTTTTCCTGGAGCATTCTGCCCCAGTTGTTATGAGCCAATCCGGAATCGGGATTTTTTCGGAGTACGTCCCTCCACAGGGTCTCTTCATTTTTATAAATGCCGGCTTGTTTCCATGTGATGAAAAAGAAAAGACAGATAACCGCGCCCCCAAGCCCCCAAACCGCATAGCGTCCGTCTCTTTTTAATTTTTGCGCATAATGGGAAACGACGCCAACCGTCAACGCGATGATTCCGGCGATCGGCGTGTATTGCCAGTGATCCGCTACAAGGGAATATTTCATGAAATAGATATTGAAAAATCCGATCACGGGGAAAAGGGTGATGACATAATATCCGAATCCGAATAGGAGGGGGCGCGCGCTGGAGTTTCTTTTCCGCCATAATACGAAAAGGAATATCAAAAGCGAAATCGCCGGTAGATATGAGATAATAGAGCCCGTATCCGCCTCCCATCTCGGATAGACAAAACTCAGGTTCACGGGAAGAAGGGCTTTGTAGAGATAAAACCACACCGCCCATCCGGCGATGATGGCGCGCGACAAGAGATTATCATCGCGAACGACATCCACGCCAATCGCGCGGTTGTACTGGAACCAGATGGTGGCGAGGCTCAAGATGAACGCCAGGAGGAAAAAGGGCGCGGTTTTCTTCAGATCGCGGAGTTGAATTTTCCCGTTCATCCACCAGAGGCATAAAAGGAGAACGAACGGCGTCATGACAACGGATGTTTTGCTGAGAAGGGCGAGGAGGAACAAAAACAGGGAGAAAACATAGCATCCGGTTTTGCGGGATTTTTCATACTTGAGGAAATATAGAATGGCGACAACGTTGAAAAACATGGGAAGGGTGTTTTTACGTTCCGTGATCCAGGCAACGGATTCCACATTCACGGGATGGATTCCATAGAGGAGCCCCGCAACAAAGGCGCCGGGGATTTTGAGTTCTTTCAAAACCAGCCAGAGAAAAACGGAAGAAAGGGCGTGCATCAGGATATTGACGATATGATACCCCCGGGCGTCCATTCCAAAAAGCCGCCATTCGATCCACAGGGTGGTGGAGGTAAGGGGGAAATAATCCGGAGGCTCGGTTGTGAACCAGAAGCGATAGAGCCCGTCTTTTGCCATGATCAGGGGATTTTCCCAGAGAAATGTGTCGTCATCCCAGATGAATCCGGCGTTTGTAAGAGGGAGATAAGCGAGAAAGCTGATGAACATAATCAGCGCAGCGCCGGTTAAGAGAATCCGCAAATTTGCGTCCCTGTTCGGGATTGTCTTTATGGTTTCATGTATCGGCTTTTGTTTTTTTATCTTCATTTGTATCTAACTTCATATACGATTTGTCATTTCAAATCGTATATTTTTCACTTTTCATTCGGGAGCGACGTCGGTCGCTCCGCGTCGAATGATTTCCAGGTTCGCCCTTGCCACTTCATCATCGGGATTGATACTGAGCGCCTTCTGGAATTGCGCGATTGCCTTGTCTTTCTCGCCGATCCTGAAAAAGGCTGTTCCCATGTCGCAATACGCCTGATAAAAATCCGGTTCTGAATCAACCGCCCTTTCATACCATGCGATAGATTCCGCAAAGCGCCCCATATCGGAAAGGATCGTCGCCTTGTTGTAAAGCGCCGAAGAATCGTCGGGTTGGTTTTTCAGAAAATAATCGATCTCCTTCATGGCTTCATCAAAGCGCCCGATTTTGGACAGGGCAAGGGCAAGATCGCCGTGAATCTTGATTTCCAGCGGATTCAGTTCCAGGGCTTTCTGAAAACATTCCACGGCCTGATCCGGATAACCTTCTTTCGCCAGGATGAGCCCCATATTGAAATGCGCCTCCCAGTAATCGGGTTTCAATTGAAGCGCCTTGCTGTAATATTGCATCGCCTCCTCGTTGCGCTTCTCGTTCATCATGAGAAATCCCATATTATGCCAGGCAATCCAGGCGTTGGGATTCCGCCTGATGGCGTCCTTCCACAAGGTTTCCTCGTTTTTGTAAATCAGGGATTGCCTCCAAACCAGGATGGCGAAAACAATGAGGATGAAGGAGTAAATGATTTTTCGGAGAACTCCGGCATTAACGCCAAACCTTTCCGTAAAAGTAAAAAGCCCTGCGGAAAAGAGAGCCAACGGACATATCGTCGCCAGGTATTGAAAATGATCCCCCACATAGGAAAAGCGCATGAAATAAATATTGAAAAATCCAAGAACGGGAAAAAGGAGAATGAGAAAGTAACCGAATCCGAACGCCAGGTTTCTTCCCCAGGATTTCCATTTCAGGAAAAACAGCGCGAAGGCGATTGCGATCCCCGCAAGGGGAAGATACCAGAGAAATGAAGAAGCGTTTACCTCCCACCTTGGATAAATAAACATAAGGGGATACGGGAATATTAACTTGATCAGGTAAAACCACACAATCCTGCCCGCCACGAGGAGGCGTTCGAGCAAAGTCAGAGACCATTCCGCGCCTTTGGCGCCGGAGTGATATTTCTGTTCCCAGATTGTCCAAACGGAAGATAACAGGGAGAAGACAAAAAAGGGCGCCGTGATGATGAAATTGCGAATTTTTATCCGCTCCTCTCTCCACAGGATGAAAAGGACAAGAACCGCAGGAAGCATGACTGTAGAGGGTTTGCTCAAAAGAGCGAGAACGAAGAGAAACAGGGAAAGGAAATAAAACGCTGCGTTTTTTTTCTCCTTACGGGGTATTAACGTTCTTTCCTTCGCCGCAGCGTAATATTTATGAAAAAAAAGAAAGGAAAGGAGATAAAAGAGTCCAGATTGCGTGTTTTTCAGTTCCGTCACCCAGGCAACGGATTCCACATGCGCCGGATGAAGGGCAAAAAGGAATGCGGCGAAGAATCCCCCCTTGATTTTCAATCTTCTCAGGATCGCCCATAAGACAAGGGCGTTTGTGGCGTGAATCAGAATATTGACTACGTGATACGGAAGGGGCGCAAGCCCCCAGAGCCTCCGCATGATCCAGAAACTCGACAGAACAAGGGGATAATAAATCGCTGATGAACTCGACCAGATTTTTTTGAAACCTTCCCAATCATTCATGAGATCGTTTTCAGTAAAATGATCGTCATCATCCCAGATATATCCCGCCTTTGTCGCGGGGAGATAAGAGAGAAAGGTGACGACCAGAATAAGAAGGATGCCAGCCCAAAGGAGTTTGTTTTGTTCCGCTTGTTGCTGCGATTTTATATGTGGCGTTTTATTTTTTTTACCGATTCCCGCCATGTTCTCTGTCTTTCTGTTGGCGCATCTGATTTAGAAGCCTTCTCGCGTCTTCATGATTCGGATCGATCTCCAGTAGTCTCGAAAATGTCCTGATGGCGCCTTCGATATCGTTTATCGAGGCGAGGGTCAAACCGAGGCTGTAATAAGCCTCTACAAAAACCGGATTGACTTCGATCGCCTTGAGATAATACTCTGCCGCCTTTGCCGGATCGTTTTTTCTGATAAAGGCGACGGCAAGATTATAATACGCCTTGTCATAATCCGGTTCGATGGAGATCGCTTTTTGATAACACGCCATCGCCTCATCTATCTTGCCCTGCTTTGACAATAGAACGCCCATGTTGTCAAGAGCCTTGAAGTGTTCCGGATGAAGTTCGAGGGCTTTTTCGAGGCTGCGCCTCGCCTCCTCGAAGTTTCCGAGGATGATCAAATCCGCTCCGAGATTGGAGTGGGCATCGGGGAAATCCGGTTTCAGCCGGATCGCCTCCCTGTATTCCCGAAGCGCCTTCTCGTACTCCCCGATCTCTTCCAGAACGCTTCCCATGTTGTAATGGCTTACCGGGTCATCGGGTTTGAGATCGAGCGAGGTTTTGTAATGGATGATCGCCTCTTCCAGTTTACCCTGTTCGGCGAGGATCATGCCCAGGTTCTGATGCGGCATCCAGGAAGAGGGATTTTTCTTCAGGGTATCGCGCCAGAGGATTTCGGCGTTCTGGTAAATCAAGGTTTGTTTCCATGTCAGGACTCCGAGGATCAAAAAGATCGCGCCAAAAACCGGATATTTCAAATTTACGTTCAAACCCGCGCACGCCTTATACAGCAAGGCTGCAAAAAAGGCGATCAGACCAATGCTTGCGAGATACTGGAAATGATCCGCTACAAAGGAAAACAGCATGGGATAGATATTGAAGAATCCAAGCGCGGGAAAAAGGGTGATGATGAAAAACAAGATAGCAGCCAATACGCCTTTTCCGATTTTTTGTCTTTTAAGAAAAAGAATAAACACGATAGATAAAATACCCAAGGGAATAAAATACAATCCGCCCATTGATTTCATATCCCACCTGGGATAGATAAAACTCAGGTTCCGCGGAACCAGAATCTTTGAAGCATAAAAACAAAGCGCCCTTCCCGCGATCAGGCATCGATCCATAAAAGACAGATTCCACTCGGCGCCGATCGCTCCAACATGGCTGCGTTCCATCCATACGGTGACAAGCCCCAAAGCCAAGCCAACGGCGAAAAAGGGAACGAGCGGGAGAATATCTTTGATGCGGATTTTATTTTTTTTCCACCAGAGAATAACGAGGATTGCCGCGGGAAGCGAGGCTGCCACGGTTTTACTCAAAAGGGCGCATAAGTATAAAACAAGGGATAAAACATAGAATTTATTTTTGCGAAGGGAGGGCGGCTCATCTTTGGATGATTTTAAAGGAGGCGTCCCCTCCCCTTTCAAACCAGCGAAATATAAATAAGATAGAATCGAGGCGAGATAATAAAATCCCGAGAGGGCGTTTTTTCTTTCCGTGATCCAGGCAACGGATTCAACATGAACCGGATGAAGGGCGAAGATCATGGCTGCGAACCATGCGGAGCGAAGATCGAGTTTCCTAAGGATCATCCAGATGAAAAGGGCGTTCAGGATATGCAGGATGACGTTGGTGATATGATAACCGGAGGGATGGAGCCCCCAGAGATGATATTCGATCCAGAAACTCGTATGAACAAGGGGATAATACTGGGGGGTGGCGCCGATGTCGAACCAGATACGCGCGAGCCCATTCAGGGAACGCAGGGTTTCGTTCTGAGTGACATAATCGTCATCATCCCAGATGAAGCCGGCGTTGAAAGCGGGGAGATAGAATGCAAGGGTTGCGGCAATGAGTAGAGCGAGGCGCACAAGGGCTATGCGCCTTTGCCCGAGTTTTTCAGGAGACGTTGCGGGCGCTTTCTCCTTATTTTTCCTTGTTTTTCCCATTCTTCCAGAGAACCGCTTTTCCGGGATGCTGTTTTCATCCTCACGGAACATCTGGATCATTAAAAAACGGAAAACATAAGTCAACCACGTTTCGTGAAGTTTGAAGGGTGAAGTTCGAAGTAAGGTATTAAATATGGGAATTATGGGAATTATGGGAATTATGGGAATTATGAAATGTGAAAATAAGGGGGACTGGGGTCAATCCTCCAAGCGAATGTAAATTAACGCCTTTATTCCTCAAAACTTCTCTCTTTTTTCTCATTTATATATGAAATATATCCGATAAAACACAAAAACAAACTGGCGTCAAGTATAATAACTTTATCTTAATTTACATTCGCTTGGAGGATTGACCCCAATTTGTCTGTGGTGAAGGATCAGTATTTTCTGCATGATTTTCCGGGAGAGATCCGTGGTTAAATCCTCGAGGTCATTGGCGGCTTTGTTGGATTCCGGATCGTCGAAATCCTGAACGTAAAGGAATCCCAGTTTCCCCGCAAGAGAGAGCATTTCAGCGCAATAATCCAGGTATCGCCCCAGAAGGAATCCGTCGAGGTTTCGCTGTGGGGAATGAGGCGTTGTAAGGTGAATGCGCGTTATGGTATCAGGATCCTTGGTGAGTTGATGAGCGTCAATGATATGGGCGATAGTGCGGAGCTTATTCAACGCTCGGATAATTTTTTTACGCTTGGCTCGGGTTTCGAGCGTGATCAGGAAAATGATGCCCGCCCCGATGAAAACGCTCCCCTCGATAGCCGCCTCTATCATCTGAATGAATTCGGCGATATTAATGCCATCGGCGTTGAAATCGAATTTCAGTAAAGATTGCGCGATTGCCAGAAACAGGAGAACAATAAGAAAATAGACAGCCGCTCGTATGAGGTAATTCGGTTTATTGATCCAGGAGAGAACTCCTTTTGTTTCCCTGGAAATATCCAGAAGCGTTCTGGAAATATTGGCGATTCCGGAGCCGGGGAACCGATCCTCGATCCTCAAGGAGAGACGTTCCGTGGTTGCCTGAATTTTTTCCGGAATGAGCGTCAGCCGGTTTTCATCTTGGTCCATAATCAAAATCCTTTTTCATTTCCGGTGATTTTTTTATCAAGTTCTGTCATATCCCAGATTTTAATAGTTGTGTCATCAGAACCAGTGGCGAGTTTTTTCCCATCCGGAGAAAAGGCAATGGCATAGACGCGTTTATCATGAGCCTTAAACTCTGTGATTTTATTTCCCGTTTTAACATCGAAGATTTCGACATGAGGATGAAGTCCTGAAACGGCTATCAGATTTCCATCCGGGGAAAAGGCAAATTTGATATGTCCCTGCTTTACCTTGAGAATATGAGATTTTTCAAGGGAAGGATATTTCCATAATTGTATGGTCGCTCCCCCCCAGTAGGCGTCCGTGGCAATGGCGAAGCATTGGTTATCCGGGGAAAAGGCGCCTCCATTAAAAAAGGGAGAACCCGTTCCGCCTGATCTAGAACCTTTTTCCCTCCAGATTTCTTCCCCACTTTCAATATTGTACATCCATGCGCTGCCCCAATCATAAGAGCCAACCATCAAAAGACTTTTCTCATCCATGCTGAATGATAATATTGAAACCGGATAAATGGTATCGAGTTTTTTTATTGTTTTTCCGGATTCAGCATCGATAATTTTGACCCCTCGAAAAATCGTATCGGAGCCTATCATATCGACGTTTGTATTAAAATGAAATAAAGCGATCAACTTTCCGCTTTTAGAAAAGTCAAAATGAGACTGGTATGATCTGGGGAATTGAGGTTTTCCCGCAGAGATGAACGGACTTTCCATCTGTTCTCCTGTATGAGCGTTCCATTCCTTAATTTTATCTTCCTCGGTAAATGTAAGAAAGGATTTTCCTTGCGGGCGAAAACGGATAAAATCCTCGAATCCATAAAGCATATTTTTCTCAAAGCCATCGTATCCTTTTATTTCATACATCACGGAATTTGTCTCCATGTTCCATGCGGCGATCGCGCCGTTTCTTTTACCTGAAGCGAGGATTTTCCCATCCGGGGAAAATGCCAGGGAGGTAATCTGCAAGGGAAACGATTTTTCCGAATTTCCCAGCTGCGCCAGAGGCTTGGCGACATGCTCAACCTCTTTGATGAATCCCATCCCCCGGGATGCAAGTAAAAGAAGACCGATTCCCCAGAATATAAAGAACGCCCTTGATTTTTTCATACTTTGCCTCTTAAAAAACCCATATCATACTTAATAAAAATCGAGATAATTTTTATATGGACACCGGAGAAAAAGTCAATCAGGAATATACGAGTTTTAAAAGAGAAGAATTCAATATCCGAAACTTCCGAGGTGAATTATGAAAAGAATACCGCTGCTCATGACTTATATTTGCATTATTCTTGTATTTTATCTTCATCCTCCTTTTTCAAAATCCGATGAATCTAAGAAGGCGAACATGACTATCATTCAACGTTCCCCGCAATGGCATCTTAAAACCTCCCGCACTCTCCTTTCCGATGAGGAGATAGCGCGGGCAAGAAAGGCATGCGTTGATAATGAAGACGCTAAAAAAATCAAAGACAAGATTCTGGAAAACGCGGATTACTGGATGACAAAATCCGAGGACGAATTGAGACAACTGCTTCCGGGCCCCGAAGTTCCTCGCGCCTTCAACGTTTCCTCGAAAGGTTGTCCCATACACGGAAAGGAAATCTACAAACATGGCACGTATCCCTGGATACTGGATAAGGAGCGACCTTTTGTCATCAAGTGCCCCATTGGAGGAGAGGAGTATCCTGATAATGATTTTGCCCGTTATCATAAAAGCGGAATGAAAGACCGCTCACTGCTCACGGGGAAATATATCGATGAAGGGCGCGGATGGGTGGGTCCGGATGGGGAAAAATACTGGATGGTCGCCTATGCCTGCCACTGGAACTGGAGCAAACACTGGATTCCAGCAGTCCAAAACCTTGCGCAGGCTTATGTTCTCACGGGAGACGGAAAATACGCGCGGCAATGCATTGTCATGCTGGATCGCATCGCGGAGGTTTACCCGGGCTTCGATTACAATTCGCAGAGTCGTTACGGGGAGTTGTCTCAAAATCCATATAATGGCAAGATATTGAACTATATCTGGGAAACGCGCCTTTTTGACAATCTGGTCAATTCCTATGATTCGGTTTTTGACGTGTTGATCGGAGAAAATCCCATGGAATTGAAACATAGAAACGCTCGAGAAATCAGGGAGAATATCGAAGCCAATCTCATCGAAGAGGGGATCGATTGCATCAAGAAGGGTTATATTGCGGGGAACTGGGGCATGCATCAAAGGGCGCTGGTTACGGCGATCCTGACACGGCAGAACGCCCCGCGGGATGAACTCCTCGATTGGATGTTCAACAATCCGGCATTGAATGATTTCATTTACAACTTGGGAGTGAATTATACCTTGTATAATCTTGTTTCCGCGGATGGCATGCCCTTCGAGACCTCGCCCGGATACGCCTTTGGCTGGACCTCCAATATGGCGAATATCGCCTATACCCTGAAACCTTCCGGGATCGATCTTTTTCAAAATCCAAAGGTCAAACGACTCCTTGACGCGCCGCTTGATTTAGTATGCATAGGGAAATTTACTCCCGCCATAGGAGACGCAGGCGCCATCGATTCGGGTTACATCGGATTGAACGTAATGACATACCAGAAGGCTTATGATTCTCTGAAAGACGCCCGTTATGCCTGGATTATTACAAGACTTCAAGGCGACAAGCCCCTGAGCGATTACAATTATTACGAGGACCTTTTCAACGAACCGGATGTCAAAGAGATTGAAGAAGCGGGGAAAAATTCCAAAAATGCGGTTCAAACCCGGCTTCTTGACGATTATGGGTTGGGGATTCTCAACAATAAAAACGATAGCGCCGCGCTATCCCTTTTTTACGGCTTGAGCGCGGGGCACGGGCATTCCGATTGCCTGAACCTGGAGATATTCGCTTACGGGAGAAAAATCGCCCCGGATCTGGGTTATCCGGATTTCATGAACGCCTTTGTTCACGGGATCGCCTCATGGAGCAAGAATACAATTTCCCACAATACGGCTCTTGTAAACAGCCGGAGGCAGGATACGCAAAACGCATTCGGAAAGGTCGCCGGGTTTCATACGGGCGACAGGGCGCATATCATCGATGTGGAGGCGGATAACGCCTACAAAGAAACCTCGATCTACAGGAGAACGATCATCCAGCTGGACTTGAATGAAGACGATTCCTGTTTTATTGATATATTCCGCGTATCGGGCGGAAATGCGCATGATTTGAGCGTTCATGGCGCTCCTGGGGATTTCCGGGCGATCGGGCTCGATCTTTCCGAGCCGCAGACCTCCGGAACCCTTGCGGGAGAAGACGTCCCTTATGGTTTTCTGTATGATGATCCGGTGAGAAGCAAAACCGATTACAAGGGGGAACTTTATGGATATTCCGGAAGCGGGTATCAGCATCTTTTCAATGTTCAAAGGGGGGGGAAAGGAGAGAGCGGGATCATGGAGTGGAAACTTGCGGGAAAAGACGAGGTCTTCCTGCGGGTTCACATATTACCGGAGAAGGAACAGGAAATCATAGTTGCGGATGCGTACGTCTCCCCCACGCGAAAACGCCCGGATATCATCAAATATGTTCTGGCGCAAAGGCGCGGGGAAAATTTGGAGAGTTGTTATGTAGCGGTATGGGAGCCATTTCTGAAATCGGCTCTGATAAAGAATATTTCACGGTTGCCGGTGAAGATCAATCCGGAGCAAAATGAAGATCAACTCAAAAACAGCGCAAATCAGATTATCGCGCTTTCCATTTCCCTGCGCGATGGAAAAGAATACATCGTTTGCGTCTCACCATTCCATGAGACGCCCTACAGCGCCGGAGATGTGATAAATACGGATTCAAAATTCGCCGTTCTGGAAAGGGACAATAAAGAATACCGTGAAGTGTTTTCATCAGCTGGCAACATAATGCAAGTGAAGAACCGCCAGATTAAAACGTCATCGTTTGTCAAAGGTGAAATCGTTGCGGTTGATTATGCCAAACGCATTTTGAAAGTGAAATGCGACAAAGAGAATATCAACCCGGAGAATCTCCTTCACAAATGGATCCGGATATATAATGCCCAAACCTCTGCGATGAAAAAGATAACCTCCGTAAAGAAAACCGGCGGTTTTATCGAGATCGGGATCGGGCAATATGATTTGCTGAACGCCCTTCTTCTTACGGGTAAGATCGATGCGGAGCGCGGCGCCATCGAGATCGGGAATCCGCTTCCCTGGAGAAATCAGTTGATCGGAATGCGCGTTCTTACAGAAGACAGGAAGCCGGTTTCAAGGATTGTTTCACTCGGAAATAACGAGATTGTCGTGGATGAGAAAGATACGATCAAGGGATCACTGACGGATGCGAACAAAGATGGCAAAACACAGATTTATCTATCCAAAATCGGTCCTGGCGATGCGATCGAGATTGAATAAAGAATGGCTTTGACATGCTTTCGAAGAAAAAAAGAATATCCTTGGGTAATTTGTATTTGATCAAGGCTTCTTTCTTATGGTTTTTACTTATTATGTTCAGTAATATTTCCGCCACGAACGAAACGCCCCTTGATTATGAAGGGCAATATTTTTCCGGAAACGGGGAAAGGGAATATCTGGAGTTGCTGGATATCTCGCGCCGCATGTTCGATCCAGATCCGGAATTCCAGAACATCCCGATGCTCTACACTCCTATGTGGAATGGTTTTATCGAGGGACCGACCTGGGACGCCTGGTGGATTCAAAACAGTTACGGTACAACGTATTGCGCCCTGCCATTTTTCCAGGAGCCTTATCTTACATTCCTTCAGAACGCCCAGGATTTATGGTTTACGCAGATGGGAGATGGAAAGAGAGAAGGCGCCCTGGGTACGGGAGTTGCTCCGGATGGATGCCTTTGCGATGCGGCGCGCCCTGGTTTCGTGGTTTATAAACAGGGCGACGGCAGGGTGGGAATACATGATTGGGGGGTCGGCTTTACAGCAGCCGGGCTTCTCATGCAGTCCGAAATGCTCCTGATAACAAGGGACACAGAAAAGATTTCTTATTATCTTCCCATGCTGGAACGGTGCGCCGATTTTCTCTATTCCAGAAGAGATCCGCAAAACAACCTGACGCTTGCCGGGCCTGCGGGAAATCTCCTTGCCCCGAGTTATGCGGGATATAAAAAACCCGACGGCTCCTATGGGATGGCATATCTGAGCGAACTATCCATCACCTTCATTGCAGCGCTGGATCGATTGATTGAGCTGGAAAAACTCGCAGGAAACGTGGATAAGAAGAACAAATACGAAGAGCACAGGGCGCTTATCCGAAAAGGGCTTCCACTGCTGTTGACAGAAGAAGGATATTTCATCAAATCGCTCGATCCGGATGGAACGAGGCACGGCGTTTACGGCGCTGAGAAATACGGATATTTCGAGGCGACTCCCAATCATGACGCCATCTGTTTCCGGGTAGTAAATGATGAACAGGCGGAAAAAATCTACCGTAAAATCGCGGCGATAAAAGGACTCCGCCCTCATGATCTTATTATAGCCAACTGTCCCGGATTGGATGACATGTATGAAAGTCCGGATTCGTGGCTTTGGTCTTTTGGAACATGGGTGAACGGGGGGCACTGGACTACATGCGAGGCGCGCATGATCATGTCCTATTACCGGATGGGAAAATTTGAGGATGCGGGGAGATCAATGAAACAAATCCTGAAATTCGCCCGGGAGTTCAGAATGGACAATCCCCTGGTGGAGTTCGGAAGCAAGCCGTATCAGCCCAATGAGCCGGTGAATTTATGTTATGACAGCTTCGGCGCCCCGGCAGCCATGATCCGGGGGCTTTTCGAATATATCTACGATGCGGAAAAACTGACGCTCCTCCCCCACGTTCCCCCCTCCATCACATACCTGGAACAAAAGTTTCCGATTCAATTCGGTACAAGGGAGATTTACATATCCCTATCAGGAACGGGCAATATCACAAAGGTATGGATCAATGGGAAAGAATGGAAATTGTTCGATGAGAAAACCGTTTCACTTCCCTATGAACAAATCCCCGATAAATGTACGGTTCAAATAGCCCTGGGGGGAGCAGCGAAACCGGAGACGCATACGCCCGGAGAGAAAAGGGAAATATCATATTCCGATATCAACTGGGACAAACTTCCTGA
>JAFGFK010000256.1 GCA_016931135.1 Candidatus Sumerlaeota bacterium
GGGAAAATGGGGTCAGACTCCTACATGAGTATCATTAAGGCGCGGATGGAGTGCGACTATATTTGTTATGATAATGATTAACCACAGAGAACCTGGCGCGGCGGAGCCGCAGCCAAATGTAAAATGAAAAACGAATCCGTCTTCGTTATCACGCATCAGGCGTGATAACTTCGACGCGACAAGAAATATAAAATGTAAAATTAAGGTTTATAAATATTGATACATGAAATATTCAAACAAATTGAAAATCCTGTCAAAATTCAATTTTCATGATCAGCGTTAATTTCTATGGGAACCGCGAATCAATTGAGTATGACGCTTGTTACCCGTGGATAATAATCGGAAAACTGATGTGCACCCCACGCAATTCCATTCATTTAAATATTGTTGACAGAACATCGCGTTATCCATACCTCTTTACCGATTTGTCCGGATACGATGCAAATCGTAAAATGTATCGAGGACAATTCCTTGATTTCAGTCGCCCATCTTATAGATTTGATAAGGAGAGGGATGTGAACAAAGATTATCTGATCGGTTTATTTGCGTTTCAATCTCTTTTTCTTTCCTTTGCGCCAATCCGGGGAGTCGCGATGGATGATGGCATGGTGAATTACAAAAATGCGCGCTTCACTATTATAACGCCCCAGTGCGTCCGGATGGAATATCATGAAAAAAGGGAATTCATCGATGATCCTTCCCTTTTTGCCATCAATCGTTCTGCGCGGTTTATGGATGCGAAGATCGATGTCGATCAGGATCAGATCGTGATCGATACAGGCGACATTCAACTTTTCTACAAACCTGATGGAAAGCCCTTTTCCAAAGACAACCTCCAGGCATTTATCCGGCGCGGTGTAAAAAATGTCCTGTGGAAAGCGGGCATGAAGAACAAACACAATCTCGGTGGAACCGAGAGAACGCTCGATGGCTGGAACGGGGGGAGAGAACTCAGCGACGGCTTGTTATCACGCGATGGCTGGTTTTTGTTCGACGATTCGCGGAATCTTCTCTTCAAAAACGATTGGGTGGAGCCGCGCCCGGAATCTTCCGGCATCGATTGGTATCTTTTCGGATACGGCAATGATTTCAAAAGCGCCCTCAAATCTTTCACCGCTATCAGCGGCAATATCCCCCTTCCCAGGAAATACGCCCTGGGTTCCTGGTATTCCCGTTATTGGCCCTATACCTCGAAGGATTACCGGGGGATTGTCAGGGAATACGAAGAGCGCGATTTTCCGCTCGATGGCATGGTTCTGGATATGGACTGGCACAAGGATGGCTGGACCGGATGGTCATGGAACCGGAAACTGCTTCCTGATGCGGAAAAACTCCTGAAATGGTTTCACAAACAGGATCTCGGCGTAACGATGAATCTGCATCCTGCGGATGGCGTGGGTCCCCATGAAGACATGTACAAAAAATTCATGAAAGACATGGGGGAGGATTGCAAAGATAATAAAACCATTCCGTTCGATGCGGGGAATAAAAAATATCTGGATACTCTTTTCAAGCGCGCCCATGTTCCTCATGAAAAGGAAGGGGTGGATTTCTGGTGGCTCGATTGGCAGCAATATGCATTTACCCGGAGCATCCCGAACCTGACCAATCTGTTCTGGCTCAATCATTATTATTATAAACATACATCGGAAAAAGGGAAAAGGGGACAATCCCTGAGCCGCTGGGGAGGTTGGGGCGATCACAGGCATCCTATCCATTTTTCCGGCGACGCCACCACAAATTGGATCATGCTGGCTTTCGAGATTCCCTTTACCGCGGTGGCGGGTAATGTGGGCTGTTTCTTCTGGTCTCATGATATCGGCGGGCACATGGGAGATCGCAATGAGGAATCATTCACCCGATGGTGCCAGTTCGGCGCCATGTCGGCAATGGTTCGTCTGCATTCTTCCAGGAGCAAGGTTCTGGACAGGCGCCCCTGGACTTATCCCAAATGGTCGGAAGATTCGGTTCGCGCCAGTTTTCACCTGCGTTCCATGCTCTTCCCATATATTTATTCATGCGTAAGGCAATCCTGCATGGAATCCATTCCCATGATTCGCCCCATGTATATCGATTATCCGGAAGAGGAGAAGTCCTATCATCATGCGCAGCAATATCTTTTCGGCGACGACTTTCTCGTGGCGCCGATAGCCACGCCCGGGGAGGGAAAAAATCGCCTTGCCTCGCAACTGGTCTGGTTTCCCAAAGGCGTGTGGTACAATTTCTTTTCTCATGAAAGGATGGAAAGGGAGGCGGAAATACTGGCGCCGGCGGATATCAACGAGTTCCCCCTTTATGTGAAGGGGGGCGTTCCGGTTCCCATGCAGCCTTATACCCCGCGGATGACGACCGCTCCCTTGTCCACCCTCATTGTGCGCTGTTATCCGGGGGAGGATGGAAAAACAGGGGCATTTCTTTTGTATGAGGATGACGGGATCAGCCAGAAATACCAAAGCGGCGATTTTGCCGAAACGCCCCTTGAATATACAAGAAACGGCGATATGATTACTATCATGATATATCCGGCCCGCGGCTCCTTCAAAGGGCAGGTGAAAAAACGGGATTATGTGATCGAACTCCCCTGTACGCAAAAGGCGGAAAGCGTATGGATCGATGGGACAGGGGGGGATTTTGAGTATGATGGCGATTCCTGTATGAATCGCATCCGTATTCCCGCAAGAGGAATCCGGAAGATGATGACGGTTGAAGTCAAGGCGCGGGAATTCTCTCCTGATTTCTTTGCAAGACGCGCCTTTTGTAAACGCGCCTGTGTGAAGGTTTCGAAAAATACGGATCATTCAATCAAACAAATAATGGCGTCGATGATCAGGGATTCAGGGGATGAAGAAGGCAATCATCTTATCCTCCGGGCTGCGGGAATCGGTCTGTTTATCCGCAATCAAGAACCCTATCTTTATCCTGAAACCGGACGTCCATGCCTTATTGCGCCGAAAGGAATGATCGAAGGGAAAAAGATTCTATGGACCCTCGAGGCGCAAAATCCAAAGAAAAATAAAATATTATGCAGGGAAGAGGCGGATCATGGTGGCATATCTTTTATGCCTTTGTCGTTCGATGATTTCACGAGCCAAACCCCAACCGCAAAGCCTTTACTCATCCGGGCAAGCTTTTCCCTGGAAGGAGTTTCCTTCCATTTCCAGACGCCTTATAGGGGCAATGCCCGTTCCTTCAAATTCCGAAAAAATGTAGCGCTGCGGGCAAGGGTGAAATCTAGCTCGAGCGAGAAGGGATATTCCCCCCGCGGCGCGATCGATGGAATTGTGGATGGACATCCCAATATGAAGTCTGCTGAATGGGCGAGCAATCATGAAAAGGAAGGGGCATGGTTGAAACTGCAATGGCAGGGGGAGCAAACCATAGAGCGGGTTTTCATTTTTGACCGCCCGAATCTCACGGATCATGTGACATCCGGGGAAATTTGCTTTTCCGATGGAACGAAAATTCCTTTTGCCGCTTTGCCCAATGACGCCTCCGAAGGAGTGGAACTGGTATTCCCTCCGAAGAAGACAGACGCCCTCCAGTTGAATATTACAGGCGTTTCGGAGGGCTCCCTCAACAGCGGGATATCGGAAATTGTCGTATTGGAAGAGGATGTAAAAGATAATTGACATGACAGTAGTTTGGCAGATTCAGGGGTCAATCCCTATGAAAATCCAGGTATTTTACGCAAACGTTATGCTCAATAATATATCATGAGAAGAAATATCAGAACAGGATTGTTTATCATGATGACATTACTCGGATCACCCCGTTCGTTTCCTGAGGCAGGTTTTAAGGAGGCTCTACCTGTTTGGATAGGGGGGCGCGAACGGGAAAAAAATCTCTTTGCCGGTTTCCGAACCGTGATGGACAAACCGGCGGCTTCCAATGTTACGCTTCGCATTACCGCGGCCACACTGTACAGGTTTTTTGTCAATGGGGAATTCGCCGGGCATGGGCCCGCCCGCGCGGCAAAAGGATGGTTCCGCGTGGATGAATGGAATATTACATCCATGCTGAAGAGTAAGAATAATATCATATCCATTGAGGTCGCTGGATATAATGCCAACAGCTATTACCTTCTGGATCAACCGTCTTTCATCCAGGCGGAAATTATCGCGGGAAATCATGTTCTCACTGCAACCGGGAAATCCGCCTTGAACGGCTTCGATGCGCTGATCCTTTCCCACAGGATTCAGAAAGTCCAGCGAACCAGCTTTCAACGTCCCTTTTGCGAAATCTACAGGATCGATTCTCAAAGCGACGCATGGCGAAATGACATTGACGCCTCTTTTAACAAGATTCCTGTGGAAGTTACAGGGAAAAAACGCCTGATCGAACGTCGCGTTCCGCTTCCTCGATTTTCCCGTATTTCCCCTGCGCGATTGCTTTCCGAAGGGAAGATTCGTTCCGGCGTGAAGAGGGAATCCTACTGGGCAGATCGTTCCCTTACCGGTATCAGCGAAAAATTAAAAGGATATACGCAGGATGAACTGGAAATCGTTCTTTCAAAAGAGATTCAGGAGCTTGAGACAGTATCAATAAAGAAAAGCGAATCCGGCGTGGATGGGAAGGCAAACATCGCCCTTGAGAAGGAATCGTTCGGGATTTTCGATTTTGGAAGGAATCTTACCGGCTTCATCAGGGCAAAGGCGTCCTGTAAAGGACACGCCAGGCTTTTCCTGCTCTTCGATGAAATTCTGATCAATGAGGATGTCATACCCCTGCGGCTTGGCATGGTGAATACGGCGTTGTATGAATGCCAACCCGGTACATACTGGATCGAAACCTTCGAGCCCTATACATTGCGATATTTGAAGCTGATATCAACGGGAGGGGAAATCTGCATCGATGATATAGAAATCCGGGAGTATGCAAACGATGATGTGTGGGTTTCAACCTTTTCGTGTAGTGATATCCGGCTGAATCGCGTGTTTGAAGCGGCGCGGGAGACATTCCGTCAAAACAGCCCGGATATATTCATGGATTGTCCCTCGCGGGAACGCGCGGGATGGTTATGCGACAGTTTTTTCACGGGGCGCGCTTGCCGGAATCTCTGCAGCTCCCCCTCCGTCGAGAAAAACTTCCTGGAAAATTTCCTTCTCGCGGATAATTTCGATCCGCTTCCAAAGGGAATGCTTCCGATGTGTTATCCGGCGGATCATTATGATGGAGTTTATATTCCCAACTGGGCGTTATGGTTTATTGTGGAGCTGGAGGAATATCTTCTATTCAGTGGGGATCGTGAACTTGTGGAAGGGCTTCGTGATCGCGTTCTAAAGCTTTTGGATTTTTTCGGGAAATATCGAAACGGCGACGGGCTTCTGGAGAAACTTGACAGCTGGGTGTTTCTGGAATGGTCTGCGGCAAATTCGTTCACGCAGGACGTGAATTATCCTACAAACATGCTTTATGCAGGCGCCCTGTCATCTGCGGGAAGAATGTATGACATGCCCCATCTTTTGCAGGAGGGGGATAAAATACGCGAAGGCATACGGAAACAGTCTTTTGACGGGGAATTTTTTGTCGATAACGCAGTGCGTAAAAACGGCAATCTGGAACGAACCCGGAATCGCTCGGAAATATGCCAGTATTACGCCTTTTTCTTCGATGTGGCGACTGTGGAAACCCATAAAACTCTCTGGGAACGCCTCTGCGTCGATTTCGCTCCCGGGCGCGATCAGGCGAAAACCTTCCCGGATATTCATCCGATCAACGCCTTCATCGGACGTCCCCTCCGCCTTTGCCTGTTATCCCGAGAAGGGCTTTCCTCTCAAGCGCTGCATGAAATCATGGAATACAATCTTTATATGGCGGATCTCACGGGAACGCTCTGGGAGAATAATACGACCGTGGCGAGCTGCAATCACGGCTTCGCCTCTTACGTGGCGTATTTGATATATAAGGATATTCTTGGAGTGAGGGAAATCGATCCTGTAAAACGCATCATCCGTATCAGGGCGGGAAGGGCGCCTCTTGACTGGTGCGAGGGAAGTCTCTTTACCCCGGGGGGATTGCTTACGGTGCGATGGCGAAAGGAAAAAGGCGAAACAAAGGTTTCCTGTGATCTTCCGGAATCTTATACCTGCATCCTGGAATAAGAACGTAATCACGATTATGAATCACCTTGTTTTGCTTCAAGGGAAAGGGGAAAAACAGCCCTGATTTGAAACTTCTCACTTCAAATTTCTCTTATCCAGCACCCTTCGCGCCTTGCCTTCGAACCGCTCCAGGGATTTCGGCTCCACCAGCTTCACGCTGCATTCCAGGTTCAGTTCGTTCTTGAGCTTGTATTGAATCTCCTCTTCGAGGGTTTTCAACTGGCGCATTTCATCGTGGAACATCTCTTCCGTGACTTCGACGAGAATCTCGATATCATCGAGGGCGCCCCGTTTCGTGAGAACGATCTGGTAATGCGGCGCGGTGTGTTTGATGGATAGGAGAATCCCCTCGATTTGCGTGGGGAAGACGTTCAC
>JAFGFK010000257.1 GCA_016931135.1 Candidatus Sumerlaeota bacterium
GCGTTCGCATTTATGTAACGGCGATTCCCGTTATGGTGGTTTTTCGCGTCTTTTTCCCTACTTGGGGCATTATTCACTCCATAGCCTTGTTCACAATCATCTCCATTGTTTATACCCACGTGGGAGGGATCAAGGCGGTTATATGGACCGATGTGATTCAATTCTGCATATTCATTATAGGAGGCGCCTTCGCCCTTTTTTATATCCCAACCCTTCTGGAAGGCGGTTGGGGTGAACTCTGGAAAGTGGGGAAGGATACGGAACGTTTGATCTGGATTCGCTCAGGAATGGTTTCCCTCAGTCAATATCATGAATCGGGCGGTAGCGGCTTTGCCGGATTCCTGTGGGCGAATATCAGAGAAATCTTTGCCGGGAAATTCAATATCTGGATGGGACTTATCGGCGCCACGATCGGGGTTATGTGTTCCCATGGGGTGGACCAATTGAATGTGCAGCGCGTGCTTACATGCCGCAATGAAAAGGAAGGCGCAAAAGCCCTGATCCTTTCCGCGGTCATTATCTTTCCTCTTTTCTTGATGTTTCTTTTGGTTGGTGTGGGGCTTTACGCCTTTTACAGCACGAACGGATTCAATTTCGGAATCGATCCTTGGAACCCCCTTGATCCCAATCTGACCCCCAAGGCGGATTACGTCTTTCCTATTTTCATCATCACGAAAGTGCCGCCTCTTTTAAAGGGATTTCTGATAGCAGGCATCCTGGCGGCAGCCATGTCCTCCATCAGCGGCGCCCTGTCGGCTCTCGGATCGGTTGCCATCATGGACCTTTTCCGAGTGATAGATGGAAACAAAAAGCCGGAAAAAACTTATCTCTCTCTTTCCCGATGGTCAATCATTGGAGTTTCGGTTGTTCTGGTTATCATAGCTATTTTAAGTCAGGAAGCCCCCCTCGTTTTCAACCTTGCCTTTACATTGGCGGGACTCACCAGCGGCGCCCTTCTCGGCGCAGTCCTCTTCGCTATATGGAAGAAACGTTGTTATCCGGGACCGATCATTGCAGGCATGATCTGTTCCTTTATCGCCATGATCTTCATTATCATATTAGTGCAAAAGTCGGTTTTTAAAATGAATTGGCCATGGTTCACCCCGATCGGAACAGCGATTACCCTGATCGTGGCTTACCTGGGCTCCTTTGGCGTTCCTGTTCCGGAGAAGGATTTCGAGGAAGTTCAGCCGATCTTCAAGAAATAAAAAATAAAAAGATTGAAGTTTGAAGGGTGAAGTTTTAATACCGCACTTCAAACTTCTAACTTCAAACTTCAAACTTTAAATCGTCCAGATGTCGGGCGAGTTTTTCGGTGAGATTCCGCCGTTCGTAGTTTTCGATTCCCTTGCGGTTCGGCGCCTCCAGGTTTCCCGATTTCCATTTCCCGTATAATTCCGTAATATGCCTTTTTATCCCCTCATGATCGGATGGGTCCGATATATATTTGTCTCCAAAGGTAAGAAGCAGATTGCGGCAGGCGCCTTCAGGTATCAGGGCAAGTATCTGCTTTGCGCTTCGCAAATATTCAAACACCTTTTGACTCATCATGACCTCGGAATTCGCCCCGGTTTCCAGGATTAACATCAGAACCGACGCATTCATCTGCTGTTGCAAACTCTCTTTGTAAGATTGCAATCCCTCCACTCTGATTACAGAATCGAGTTCATTATCCCTGATCCATCCAATCGTGGTTTGATCCAATGCGGAAAAAAAGCAAATCTCCATATCCCCTTTCCACTCCGGGTGTTCCGATAAAAGTTCTTTCACAATTTTCAAAAAGGGAAGCGCAGTTCTGCCGCCAAATAATGTGCCCGTATAAACGATCCTGAACTTTTCCGAAGGATGAGTAACCAGATCCACATAATCTTCTTCATCGTATCCATTGGTCAGGGTATGGATTCTGGAATGCGGAATGCGGAATGCGGAATGCGGATTTTCGATTTTGAGGTGTCTGAAATGCTCAGTGATGGGTTCGGAAACGGTGAGGAGGAGATCGCACTTTCGGGCGACCCATTTTTCAAGATAGCGTTGCAAAAAGCCATGAAAGGGGGTGGGAGGATCGAAAAACACGGGATTTGTCGTCCATGCGTCGCGAAAATCCGCCACCCAGGGAATGCCTGTAAGGGTTTTTAACTTAAGTCCTACAATATGCGCTGTATTGGGATATGAGGTGGATAGCATGGCATCCGGTTTGAATCTCCGAATAAGTCCCCATCCTTTGAATGTGGCGAACGGAATCCAACCGCAGCGATCATCCGGAATAAAAATCCATCGCCGAAGGAAATTCATGAAAGATTTCGATTTCTTTGGCGCATGAGCCTTCTGCGGAAGTTCAACCTCCTTTTGAGGGGATAATATTTCCGCTATGCGGTAAGGGTCCATGGAACCGCTTCGGAAAACCGGGACGCCCCTGTTTTTCAACCATTCGAGGGGGGTGGCGTCTCTGACGCCGGTTTTCACCGGTTTCACCGTCAAAACCAGGGTTTTCCATCCGAAATCGGGAAGATATTTGATCCATTTCAATACGCGACGCACGCCGGATAAAGCCGGAGGGAAATCATAAGTTATGATCAATAGTTTCTTCATAAGATTTTAATACCGGTATTGGAGGGTAATCTGGCGTCATGAGCTCGAAGATACAAAGGGGCAAGCCCTGCTATGTCGTCTTTTTCTCCCCGTACAAGGCGCTCCATTCCTATCATGGCGATTTCCACGGCGGAAGGCAGATTTCGGTTTGCCGGGGCGATGATCGCCTTTTCTCCCAAAGTTTTTTCTATTGTTTCTTTGAACTTGAATGCGCCATCCCCGCAAAAAAGCGCTTTTTCCCGTATATTTTCCAGAAATTTCACCAGCGGTTCCGCGCGCCCGGGAAGCGTCTCTTTCATCTTCCGCGTCTCTGCCTCCATTTTGTACGCAGCGCCGAAAATTTCATTCCTTCGCGCATCCAGAACAGGGCAAACCAGTATTCCGGGTTCCGCATTGCGAAGAGCAATAGCATCCAGCAGAGATACGCCCACTAAAGGCTTTCCCGATGAGTACGCAAGACCCTTGGCGCATGCCATGCCGATGCGGATGCCCGTAAAAGAGCCGGGGCCAATGGATACCGCCACGCCATCGATATCCATGATTTGAACGCCGCATTCCCCAAGCAGATAATCGATATTCTTTAAAAGTCTTTCCGAGTGCGTCTTTTTGACATTCAGAACCAGGGATGCAAGGATCATATTATCTTCAATTATGGCGATCCCGCCGCACGAGGTCGCTGAATCTATACCGAGAATTCGCATGTATGGAAAATCCCCTTTTTCTATCCAGCTTGAATTTTTACAGAATGAAACTCTAACAGGATTAAATCGGTATTCAAGCAATTTTATCTTGAACCGGATGAAATGAGGATGTATGAATTTAAAAAGTGGATTGGATATGGAGCGAAGCGACATCCCGACAATGGCGGGATTAGATATTGGATATTGGTTCTATGTTGAAGGATATTCGATCTGAAACAATCGAGGAACTGGTTCAAAGAGCGCGCGAGGCTTATGAAAACGCTTACGCCCCTTATTCCCATTTCAAGGTCGGCGCTGCGCTTCTGGGAAAATCCGGAACGATCCATACGGGATGCAATGTGGAAAACGCCTCTTATGGATTGACCATTTGCGCGGAGCGAAACGCCGTTGCAAAGGCTGTCAGCTCCGGAGAACGCGAATTTTCCGCTCTGGCGATTTTTACGGGGGCAGACCATCCGACTCCCCCCTGCGGCGCCTGCCGCCAGGTGATTGCGGAATTTTCGGAAGATATGCCTGTGATCATGGAAACCTTGCAGAGCAAAAGAGTCATCCTGTCCCTCAAGGATTTATTGCCCCACAGGTTTCAATTCTGATTTTTCGCCCTGCCGTTTTGCCGCTTCCTCCCAATTAATATGGGGGGAATCTTTCCGTATATACATGTGAAATCGATTCGTGATAAAAGGCTGGTACGCCTCATCGAGAAATGGCTGCGCCTCTTCCGGCGATCGGGCGAGTTCCGCCACCAAATCCGGCTTGAGTTCCCCGAGGGAATAAGCATAATCCCGCTTCAGATACCCCGGAGTGAACTGATGAAAGGAGGATATCTCCCGCATAGGCTCGCGCGCGATTTTTCGGTCGTTTCTGCCTAAAAGATCGACGCCCTGCCTTTCGGAAAAATATATCGGGATTCCTCCCCACGCAACAGCCACCCGCGCCTCCGGGTGCGTTATTTTCCTGATTAATAACGCTTCCTCTATCTTTTCCCTGTGATCCTCCACATGAAGGGGAGGTTTTAAAAGCAGCCATTCCTCCAGCGCCTCAGGACCTCGGATGGCGTTGGAGTTGATAAGCGCGCCCAGTATCAGGATTCCAAAAACAAGATTGACTAATCCCGGATGAGGGGAATTCAACTTCCCCGCAGGATTCATGGCGTAATCAATCACTTGAAAAAGAGCCAGGCTCAAAAGGATGAATTGAAGAGGCATGATGACGCTGATGAAACGGTTGGCGCCGCCCCACCATTCCCAGGCGTCGCCCCCCGCATAAACGCTGTATATTAGTTGAAACAGGATAAGAATAAATGGCAAAAGGATTTTCCTTTCCCTGATATGCTTCAATCCCAGAAGGGGAAGAAAAAACAATACCCAGTTGAATTTCCAGATAAAAAGAAGGAGCGCGATTCCGCCCCTGATTATTCTCATCTTCAGGGGAATACCAGTCATCTTAAGATAATATGCGTTCGGGAGAAAGTCCTGATAATAAAAAAACCTGAAAATTGTCTGAGAACCCACGGAAAGAAAAAGTATAATAATGCTCCAGATCAGAACAGTGTTTTTATTCCTTGTATCGAGAAGGAGAAGAAAAAGTAAGAAAGCCAGGTAAGGAACGACCATATCCAGACGCGCCAGGGTCCCGATTCCAAGCAGAATGAAAGCGGCAAGGGAAGATTCACGATATTGGAGGCTTGTCAATGTCGCCAGAACCGCAAGATTCAAAAGCAGGGTGAGTAGGGACGCCTCCATACCCTGCAATCCCCAGTTGTTGAGCGGAAGGTAAAACGCCGTCAACGCCAGAGCGGCGAGAGAAGTCGGGGAATATTTTTCCACGAATTTGTCGCAGATTTTCATTACAATGACAAGATTGATAAATAGAAAGATCAATCCCGCAATCTGTATTCCCAGGCTTACCTGTGAGATATCCAAAGGCGGAAGATGGAGCAACGCCATGAACGACGCCCACAAAAGGTTCGTATAACCTTCGACTTTTTTACCCTCCGGATGCCATACAAGCCCGTTCCCATGGGCAAAATTCCGGGCGTATGTCATGGAAATCATGGCGTCATCCATAAGGCAGAAATATCGCTTTCCCTCCACGATGACGCTTGTTTTATAAATGAACAATGCGCCGTAAGTTAGAAAGGCAATGAAAAGGAGAATTCTGATCAGTTGAAATCTTGTGCTGTTCATAATGTCTTTTTCATCCTCCGAGATTAAATTCCCCTGTGTGTTCCATAGGAACAAGGAACATTTTATGATCCATCCCCCAGTTTGTAAATAACGATTTCAGGTCCATGCGACTTCCAACTCGCGGATTGGAAACGCGCTTTTTCTTCCACGTTGTTTTGTAAATCAATGTAAAATCGCCTGATCGGATCCCACCCTGGATTTTTGTCCTCCAGAATCCTCTTGAAATAATAACCCGATATCACAACCCACTGGAAACCGTCTTCCCTGATTTTTGCCAGATTGTACCGCCTGATATCATCATCTGATAATCTTTCCATCCAGGTTGGCATGGGGAGAAAGCGTGCGTTGTACAGAGGCTCATCGTTTTTCTGGTGTTCCTCGAGCATATCGAAAAATTGTCCCGTTCCTCCTTTTTCCAACGCCTCATGTTTCAGTTCGCGGATGGCTCCTGTTACGAATCGCAGAGGCGGGTGATATTGATAATAATAATCCGTATCAAAAATTATCTTTTCATGGGGGGGAATATTGTCTTCGATCCACTGGGCCGCCTGGATGCGCGTATCTTTTCCCGTGGTTTCCAGATCGAACTTGAGGGATGAATATAAAGGTTGGGCGATGAGCATGAGAATAAAAACAGGTTTGATGATATGTAACTTTGGTTTTGCCGTGTAAGAGATCGTCAGGGAAACATAAAGCGCCCAGATAGGAGAGAGGGGCATGATGTATTGATGATCCAGATGCCCGGAAAAAAATAGTATGAGTAAGTAAAAGATAGAAAAAACAATAAGGGCGTTCAGGATGGAATGATTCGATTTCTCCAGGAGGGGCGAATGTTTGTTCCCAATGAGAAGAAAGGCAAGATAGCAGAATGAGGCGCATCCCGCAGCGGTAAGTAAAATTCCAAACTCGGTAATAAACATCATCAGAATAAAGGATAAACCGTAATGTTTGACTCCGCCAAGCCAGACCGTTTCGCCTTTTATCTGTTGCAGTATTGTGGATGAATAAACGCCTTTCATGAAATCAGAAGGATGAAGAAAAGCATAAGGCGTTCCGAGGCAAAAGCCCATCAGGAAACCCGTTGGAATCACGAAAATCCCCAGAATGGTGGATGCTCCTTTTTTATCTCGCATCCCGGAAATAAAAAACAGGAAGGGGAAAAGGAGCGAGACAATCCCTGTATATTTTGTCGCAGCGGCAAGACCCGCAAAAATCGAGCTCAAAAAAAACAGCACGATGGCGCCCAAAGGTTTTTTCTCCATGGTTTTGACAGAAAAGAAAAGGGAGGCAAGGATTAGAAGCGTCATCAAAGCGTCTTCTTTCGCTATATGGCAATATTGCGCCGATGTATAACAAACCGCAAGAATAATCGCAGCAAAGAGCCCGGTTTCACGATCCCTGATCCTTTTCCCGATATGATACACAAGAAGAATCGAAAGGGTTCCGGCAAATGCGCTGATGAGCCGTGGGAACCAGTAAAAGATGCAAGGCCTCTGGATGAATATCCGGATGAAATCCTCCCTGGTGAAGATCAATCCGATCAATCGAAAAAGCCCGAACGACATTCCATAGAATGGCAGGATCGTGAGATTGTAAAATGTTGGTTTGTTGAAATGGGAAGGGGCAAGGTCTCCTGTGGCGATTTTCAGGGTGCGGGAGACCGTGTCGATTTCATCCGAGGAATAATATCCCGGATGAGGGAGACCGTAACCAAACCACACAACTCGCAATAAAAGCCCGAAAACAGCTACCCACAGCGCAAGGATTTTATACTTCCGTTCCATTTTGTTTTTATCCGGATTAATTCATTAATCGACGCAAAACGCCCTGTCAATGCGGAAAAAACCATGAATATGCGCAGCAGGATGGACATACGCCCCAAAGCGCCTCCCCGTTTATACTCCAACCTCTTCTCGATGATCATGAGTATCTTTCGATATAATTAAAAATCAGGTTGAATCTGATACCTTCTCTTTGTATGTATAAATCATGGAAATTAAAATACGTATAAATTCCTTTTATAAAAAAATTTTTGCAGTTCGTAAACCTCTTGGTTTATTTTCTACAACATGCTTCCTGTTCATATCCTTTTTTGCCCGTACAGCGCCCGCAACCGAGATTTTTCGCTCCTTTGATCCTGCGCGCTCCGGCGCCCGCATCTGCCTTTCCCTTCGCGTCCTCATGAACCAGGCAAGGCTTGATCCTCGAAAAACACAAGTCAAAGAACTGGCTGGCATCGGCTGGATCGAGGGTTATGTGATAGACGCCGAAAACCGGGACATCATCCTCATCGGAAGACGCCACCCCAATTGGCCCTATATCCATCTGGACGATCTCGCAGCCACTGTGAGAAACGTCTGGAGTAATAATCCTGATCCTTATTGTTCCCTGGATCCAAAGCCCGAAGATATCAGAAAATTGAATCAGGTCAGCCGCGAATTGTCTCAGGCAAAGGGAAGCGATCGGAAACAGGATGTCCTCCGGCGCTTTAAAAAAGTAGCAGGTCCTCAAATGGTTGTCATCGGCGGCGCGCCGCGCAATTCCCGTTTCGCGCATATCATGATCGATGCGGATTACCACATGAAAAAACTCTCCAATGCCTTTGTTTCCCTTCCCGGCATTACCTCCTGCCTGGATTTACAACTCCAGATCGCCGATCAGTTAATCAAGAAAGGCGGGAATCCCGATCTGGGGCTCTCCATGTCTCGTTTCTGGTTCCATGTTTCTGAAGATGATCCGGTCTTCCAGGAGGAGGAGGGCATTGTCTGGCTCGACAGCTGCTCCGTGACAGTACTTACGGAAAAACAAAGGGCTGGTTCTGATGGCGAGCTCTATGATTCAGGGGAAGACGATCCAATTTCCCGACAATTCGCCGGAAATTTGACGCATCGTTTCCGCGAAGTATCGCACAGGGTTCCGGTTTACGCCCAGCTGGAAAATCTGTTCCGCCTGAACGCCCTTCTTCGCGCCTTGCATTTAAAAAACGCCGCGCGAGACGCTCAACTGGATATTCGATATCTTCTCCAGCAATATGATTACCAGGCGGAATATCCCATGCCCGATTCCCTGGAGGGATTGGCGAATGTCAAGGAGTTGAAAGGGAGGGAGAGAAAAGGAAACAGGATTCAGGAATATACCCTTTATTCCCTGGCATGCGGCGGCGTGAGCATGGAAATGCCCCTTCAAAAGGATCGCTTTATCAAGCCTCCGGATTCCGCGCTCGGCAGTATCCGGAATCAGATTTTATCCTCCAGACCTTCCCGGGATGCCCTGTCATGGATTCTTCCATAATGTAAAATGAAAAATCACTATGATTTTATAAAGAACCTGCGGATAGATTCCGCAATATAATTCTGGTCGTCATTAGTTAATTCCGGATAAATGGGAAGAGACAGAATCCTCGATGCGAGTTTTTCCGTTACGGGAAGGCGATAATCCTTTATCCCGGGCAAATGCTGAAAACATGGTTGCTGATGAAGCGGAACAGGGTAATGAATGCCTGTGGCAATTCCATTTTCTTTCAGGCGCTTCGCCAGATTATCCCGCTCTTCACATTGAATCACATACAAATGATACGCATGCCAATATTCCTCATAGGGCGTTACAATGGGCAGATTCTCCAGAAGGTAATTATAAGTGCGCGCGATGCGGCGCCGGGCTTCCGTCCATGTGGCGAGTCGTTTCAATTTCACGCTCAATATAGCAGCCTGAAGGGCGTCCATGCGGTAATTATATCCAATTATTTCGTGTTCGTATTTCAGCTTTCTCCCGTGATTTGTCAGCAGTCTCAACCGTGTGGCATGTTCCTCATTGTTTGTTACCACCATCCCCGCGTCGCCATAGGCGCCCAGGTTTTTCCCCGGGAAAAAACTGAAACATGCAAAATCCCCCAGAGTTCCCGCAGGAAAGGATTTGTATTTCGCCCCGTGCGCCTGGGCGCAATCCTCTATCACTGTCAATTTATGTTTCCGGGCGATCTCGAGAATTATATCCATCTCCGCGCATTGACCATACAGATGAACCGGTATGATCGCCCGGGTTCGCGGCGTGATCGCTGCTTCTAATAGATTGGCATCCATGTTGTATGTATCTGGATCCACATCCACAAAAACAGGCACAGCCCCGCAATGGCAAATCGGTTCCGCTGTCGCTATAAAGGTATGGGAGGGAACAATTACCTCATTACCCGCTCCGATTCCTGATGCGATCAGGGCAAGATGAATCGCGGTTGTGCCGGAGCTGGTCGCTATGGCGTATTTAACGCCGCAGAAAGCGGCAAACTCCTCTTCGAACCTTTTGACCGGTTCTCCCATGATGAACTGCGAGTTTTCCAGGATATTCTGGATGGCTTCATCGATTTCCTCTCTGATGGCGTGATATTGAGCCTTGAGATCAACCAAGGGTATCTGTTTCACAAATCAAACCTCCCCGGGATATACAATCCCGCCATCCGGAAATTTCAGCTCATGAATCGATTTGATGATTTGAGCAGGATTACCAGCAACGACAGTTTCTCGGGGCACATTTTTTGTCACCACAGCCCCGGCGCCCACAAGCGCCATCTCACCGATTTCGATCCCCGGAAGAATCGTGCAGTTTGCCCCCAGCTTTGCCCCTTTTCGGATGATAACCCCTGCAAGAAACTCCTTTGTCCTTTCCGCCCTCGGATACGGCGCATTGGTGAGAACCACATTGGGTCCGATCCAGCAGTCATCCTCCAGAACGCTGAATTCCGGAATGAACGCCTGGGAATGAATCCTTACGCTGTTTCCGATTTTAACATGGTGTTCGATCATGGACATGGTTCCGATGCTGACATCATCGCCGATTTCATTTTCCTCCCGGAGAAACACGTAATGCCCTGTTTGAAACCGGTGTCCGATGATGTTTCCCGCGTAAATCACGCTGTGGCTGCGGATCGTGCAGTCGTCGCCCAGGATGGTTTTCAATTCCCCGGGTTTCCTGCCGCGAGGAGGCTCCCCGATGATCGAAAAATCACCAAGTATGAAATTATTACCGAAAGATACTCCAGGATATATTTTGGCGCTGTTATTTTTCATATATATCCCCTCTTGGTCCGATTTTGATGATACGAATTTCTTTTAATTCCATCTTTGGTTCATAAACAATTCGGATTGATCCCATTCTTATTCTCCACAATCCTTCCAGTCTTCCTTGAAGGGCTTTTGAATGGGGAGGGTGAATATCACTTTCCAAACTTTGGAAAATTGAGGCAAGTCGTTCAGCCACATCTCGAGAAGCATGTTCAAAATAACGTCTGGCTTGTCGTGAAAGAACAACCTTATACATCGCTTCGAACTTCCCGCCAGTTACTCCACTCATCCGAATTCCTTATAGAATGGATTTCTCGAACTTCTTCATCGGAGAAATAATCCTCATCAACGAGTTCAAGAAGGGCTGCGAGTCTTTTGGTATCCATACGATCAACAAGTTGGTGGGCGTATTCCCTGATTTGAGTTTCTGAATTCATGTTTTTTTGATCCTTCCCGAATTATAAATCAATCTAAAATATCATCATGGTCGAATGGTTTTTTTTATTCTATACGATTTATTCATGTCAATACTTTATCCCATTTTGCATTTTTCTTTGCATAGCCTGCTGCGCCGTCTCCAGGATTTCCACCACTTCCAAGCCGTTTCTTCCATCCGTAACAGGTTTTTTACCCTCCCTGATGCATTCCGCAAAATGCTCCATTTCCACCTTGAGTGGTTCCCTGAAGGATATCCGGGGGATGAGGATATCACCCGCCCTTTTGATCAAGGTGAATTGCCCGAAATTCTGAAAAGGAAAATTACCCATACCCTTCGCAGCATCTTTCCGATCGATTCCCTTGTCGTAAATGATGATTTTCTGATCTGCGGATGTGTCGTCGTAAAAAAGCATCTTTTTGCTTCCGATGATTACCGCCTGCCTCATCTTGAATGGGCTGAGCCAGCTCACATGGATGTGAACGAATCGCCCGCTTGGATAAGATATGTTGACGAAACAAGCGTCTTCAATGCCTTTTTGCAGGCGGCTTATCCCCTGGGCATTTATCTTCTCCGGGTTTTCCCCGAGCCAGTATTGGGCGATGGAAATGTCATGCGGCGCCAGGTTCCAGAGTGCGTTCACATCCTGCCTCACGCTCCCCAGGTTCAGCCGCTGAAAATACATGTAATAAATCTCGCCCAGTTCCCCCTTGTCGATCATGTTTTTCACATACCGTACCGCATCGTTGTAGAGAAAGGTATGCCCCACCATGAGGACAAGGTTTTTCTTTTCCGCTGTTTCCACAAGTTCCTTTGCATCGGAAAGTGAAAGGGCGAGGGGTTTTTCCACAAAGACATGTTTTCCCGCATCGAGGCATTTTTTCGCATGTTCATAATGCAATCCTGCCGGCGTGGCGATCACGACAGATTCTATATCGCTCCTATTCAATACATCATCCAGGCTTTCTGTCACTTCCATTCCGGGGTATTGCGCCCTGACATTCTCCCTTGTTTTCCCATCCGTATCGCAGCACAGTTTCATCTCCACGCCCTTGATTCCTGAAAGGGCGCGGAAGAGATTCTGCCCCCAGGGACCATATCCGATCTGGGCGATTTTCATGA
>JAFGFK010000258.1 GCA_016931135.1 Candidatus Sumerlaeota bacterium
CAGACTGACCCCAGCCGCTTCCCTGATCCGCCGTTTCTTCTGATAATATAGACGGAAAGGGCAAGAAAAGGGATGACAAAACATGTTTATTTTTTTCCGAAGCGTTTCCGTACCTTGTTTTTTGCTGCTGTAAGATAATCCATGTCGCCCTTTTGTTCGGCAGGCGCGGGCTGTTCCGGTGAAAGGGGCGGCTGTTCTTCAGCTTTTTCTCCGGGAAAAAAGGGCGATTTTTTCTTTCCGATCTTTCGAGGAAAGACGGTTTTCCAAACCTTCGGGACGTTTATCTTTTGAACGCGTTCTTTCTGGTTTCTCAGAAAAAGCCTTATCATCCGCTGCAAACCAAATCTTTGTTCCGCGATGTCAACCACGAGAAGAATCAGAAACAAAATCAGGAAGGGCGTTACAACAGGGGCGGTTATCGCTGAGCTCACGCTTCGTTCAAAGAGCTCGGAGACATTTAGGATTTCCTTTCCTCCTGATACGTCAGCGAATTGTTCAAGAGTCTTTTTCCCGAAGGCGGGCTCTTCTTCATGGATGAATTCCGGAGAAACGGGAAGGGACATGGGTCCTATCTTGTAGATTTTATCGCCCATTTCCACCACGCCGCGGTAACATCCGGTTTCATTCATCCGATACGATGCGGAAAGTTTGTTGTAACCATCCCACAAGAGGGGTCTGGTGAAGCTTTCGCCTCCGGGGGTAAAGATGCGAATGCGGGCAGCGCCCATTTTTTCCCGCTCCTCGGAGGAAACCTCCATGCGCACCCGGGCGAAACTGCCCTCGCTCGCTGTCTTGATCAGAAGGTTGTCGAAGACATTGCTTCCCATGATCCAGCGCACGGCGCTGAGCATGATATCGCCGTAATGGGGAGTGGATGTGAAGGGACCTTCGACATCGAGCGCCATAGTGGCGACGCGTCCGACTCCTCTTTGCCAGAAGGCAAGCACGGGGGCGCTGTCTTCATCGGCCGTTCGTATGGCGACATCGGCGCCGGGTTTGGGAAACATCAGGTTGTAATGGGAACAGGTAAAATCGTTCCACTTCTGATCGGGGGACATGATATACGCCGCGGCTTTGATACCCATGGGAGCGGGTTCCGTGATGAAACTCTGCCGCACATAGGAAATAGTGTCCGCAGTGAAGAACTGGATGAGCTGCCCCGCATCCTCGGTGAAATAAACCTGCCCATTTCCCAATCTGGCAATATCCCTGAGGAGTTCGGCGTCGTGATCTGATTCCCTTCCCAATCCGACGACGCTTACCGTGATGTTTGCCTTTGCATACTTTGCGAGGAGTTCCCTATAGGCGCCGGGTTCCTCGGAATCTGCAGCGTCGGAGAAGAGAAGGATGTGCTTATTGAGCTGGCTGGCGTTTACAAGCTGCGAACCGGCTGCAACGAGGGCTTCATAGACAAAGATTCCCCCTCCCATGGATTCGATTTTCCTTATTCGGGAGGAAATCGATGAAACGTCTTCCGCGGGCTGCTGGGGAACGATGATATGGGCGATGCTGTCCACCGCAATGATGGAAACGCTATCCATAGGGGTAAGGAGGTTGAGGGATTCGACGGCTGCGTTATTGGCAAGGGACATCTTGGTTTCTCCGGATGGCGTTGTCATCTGCATACTGCCGGAACGGTCAAGAACGATGCTGAAGGCGGCGCTGATTTTTTTGGACTGGTTGCGATCTTCGAGGGAAACGGGAAGCGCGGTTTCGAGCGCGGTTTTATAATATCCGCCCCTGGCGAAGCTGCTTTCACCGCCGCAAACGAGAAGCCCGCCTCCTTCCTCCATGACAAAATCCTTCAACGCCATGATCTGCGATCTTGTGAGATCGAGAATCGGGACATTATTCAGGATAATGCCCTTGTAACCTTCCATCTGGTTCAGAGTCATGTGAAAATCGGAGATGTTGATGATATGGGATGGAAGCCCTCCTGCGGAAAGGATTTGAGATATGTTATCCGCGTTTCCGGTGTTATTGACAACCAGGATGGGTCTCTCCCCCACCACGTTGATGAAGCGTTCGCCCGAGTTGTCGCTGAAGAAGGTTTCCTTATCGCGCGGGATTGCCTCGACTTCGAGTCGGTAGGAATAAATTCCGGGATTTGCCGTGGTATCTGTAAAGGAGAGGATATTATTTCCCGCCTGAAAGTTCCGCGACCTCCAGCCTTCGTTTTCAGACGCGCCCATTACCTGATCATTGCGGTAGAGACGGTAACGCCCGGGGGTATCAGTTGTGGAGGAGACTTTGAATACGATGCGGAAAGGTTCACTGGTGAGAATTTTGCCGGGTGTGTCGATGTCTCTGATGGTAAGGTTGAATATTTCGGCGCGTTTCAGGTTCCGGTAGAAAACGGGAATCTTCCTCTGGCGCGCGATTTGCGCTTCCTGGAAGGGATTGCGTCCCGTGTATTCGCCATCGCTGAGAACCAACATCCTGGAATTTCTATCCTTTTTTGCGAGGCTGAGAGCGGCTTGCACCCCCTCGGAGAGTTCCGAGGCATCGGGGGAAAAGGGAATGTGAAAGGATTTGACAACGCTCTGGGAACCGGGGGCTTGTTCTATGAAGGCTTTTTCATTGAAACTCACGATCCCGAGTCTGTCGCCTGATAGCATGTTACGTGAAACGAGGTCCAGGATTTCCATCTGCTTGGCGTATCCTTGCTCCGAGATGGAGCGGGAGCGATCCATGACAAGGAAGAGGTCCAGGGATTTTGTCCTGTGGAGCAGAACGGGATAACCGAGGAGCAATATGGCGCATAAGAGCATGACAAGGCGCCACCAGTTCCGGTTGGAAAGCCTCCTGACATAGAGGTAAACCAGGACCAGCCCGAGGAGGAGCAATTCGGGATAGGCTAATGATATAATTCGTGATAGACCCATGACAATCCTGTAAAAACAAGTATAGAAATCAACAGGGCGTAATGCAGCAACATATTCCTCCTCGCCTGAACGAGGGTTGCGGGGAGGAGTTTTGTCAAATCGACCTTTCTGGAATTCAAGCTCATGAGATTCGATTCATCGGGAGAAAAGAAATTCACGGAAAAGGAGGCAAGGAGAAGGTCTTTCTCCTGAAAAATCTCGTATCGCCCTCCGTTAAGTTCCGACAATACCGCGGGGATTTCCTCATATTCGGCAAAAGGTTCTTTGTCTTTCACAAGGCTGAAAGATTTTTTTCTTTTCGGATCTGGTTCGACGCCCAGGGCGATATCTTCCCCCACGCGGAAACTGGAGCGGTTCAAACCGGGGATAACCTCGCGGCATTCCTCAACGATAGAGAAAACAAGGGTGGGCCAAGCGGGATGGCGATAGATGTTCGTACGATCCCACAGCAGGTTTACATGGAAGGTTTTAAGGATGTCCTTTTGAGATTCGAGGAAGAGCAGCGGCTGGTTCTGGTGGGAGATCAAAGGAAGTTCAACAGGAGTAAATTGAAGCGGGACATAGGGCCAGAGAACGCCATCGAAAGAGAGATTTTCCGTAAGGGGATTTGCGAGTTCAAAGACAATATCGCGTCCCTGGGCAAGGGCGGAGTTTTCGGGTTCTGCAGCTTCGGGAAAGAGATAGATGCGCAGATTGGCGTTTTTCGAAGTGAAATCCTTTTGCGTTGTAAAAACCAGATGGGCGCGATCAGGTTCTTCCACCAAGATGGTATAGGGAACAGAAAGCAACGCCTTTTTGAAATAATCCGAGAAATCCCCAAAACCGGAAAAGTTAACATAAACCGGTTTGATGATCACCGGAGGAAGAATCACGGAGTTATCTGCGGAAAGGTCGTCATCCGTGATGAATATTTCGAGGGTTTCCTCGACTCCATCGGTTTCAAAAGAGAGCGAATGAACTTTATCCGGAACGAGATTGACTTTTTCCTGAAATATGATCTGGTTCTGAATCCGCGCTGAAACGGCGATCTCTTTCTCCTTATCATCGAAAACCTGGAGGGAGACAAAGACCTTGTCCTTTCCCGGATAGATTCTGACGCGGTCGGCAAGTGAAATGCAGCTGTTGGAAACTGGGGAACCAAGTGCGCATGTTGCGAGGATTTTATCGAACGGTTCCGCCTGAATAGCGTCATCCGTGATAAACAGGATTTTTTCCTCTCCTGTAACGAACTTGGAGGCAAGATTTACGGCTTTATCGAGTTCGCAACGCGGCGATTGGGGTTCCCATTTATCAAGAGCTGCTGCGAGTTCATCCGATGAAGCAAAAGGACCTGCGATGACGCGTGGTTCCAAGCCGGAGGCGATAACAGTGAAGCGGTCTTTTTTATCCGCCCAATCGAGCGCCAGTTTTTTCGCCTTGATAACGGGGCTGTTTTCCTTAGCCGCCTGCATACTGAGGGAATCATCGAGGATGATTGTGTAATGCCGTGTTTTGCCGGTTTGCGGGATATCCAATCCTGCGATGAGGAGGGAAAGGAGAATGGCAGCGAGGAGTTGGAAGAGGAGGGGAAGGTTTTTGATCAGCTTGTCAAAGCGTCTTCCCGAGGGAAGTTTGATGGAAGCGAACTCCCAGAGATGAAGCCCGCCAATTTTTCTGATCATCCGCCTTTCCCTGAAGAAATGAAGGAAAAGGATTATGGGAACAGATAGAAGAGCGAGAAGACCCCAGGGAGAGGAGAAATGAAAAATGAAAAATGAAAAACTTGAAATTAAAAACCGCGAGGAATTACCAAGACTATTTGTGACAAATTCAGATGCATAGGGCATACGAAAAACTTGTTCTCCCATGGAGGATAAAATATTTAAAATAGAAGAATTAAACATTCACACATCCATTTTGATAAAAACAATCATGCCACCCGTTTTTGCATTTCTCATTTTTCATTACCCGGCTTCCTTCCGGTTTTTCATTTTTCATTTTTCGTTTCTCATTTTACATTGATAACCTCTAACGGTTATAAGGGATTTTCCAAGTATCTTGCATAATTCGTCAGATTCCATGATGATATTTCCCATACGTTTTGAAGGAATCAAGCCGGTTTTTTCTATGATCATTAACCAGAATTTAGTTTCCCTGAGTTCCTTGAGGGAAACCGATAATTTATGGGAGAAATCTGTTTTGCTTTCCGCTGCCCTGGCTTCTTCATAATTTGCTCCACTGGAGGTTCCGGATTTAACAAGTTGGATGCAGATATGATCGCCAACGGTTGTTTTAGGTAAAGATGCTGCCAGTTTTATGATTCTCGCGGCAAAATTCAACATCCTTTCCGACAATTCATCCCCTCTCATAATTTTTCCCCCCTTTTTTATTAAAAATGGATAAATAAAGATTCCACCCGGTTTTTAAATTTTCATTTTTCGTTTCTCATTTTTCATTTTTCATTACCCGGCTTCCTTCCGGTTTTTCATTTTTCATTTTACATTGATAACCTTTGCTCTGAGCAGTTTTTCGATCATAAGATCGAGGGAATCCAGATCGCGGATGCAGGTATAGGCGCCCTGGGCGACGCGGGTTTGCCTGTCCAAATCGTCTTTGAGTTTTTTAAGCCTGATGCGATACCCATCGATAGTAGCCTTGTTGAGGGCGATGTCGAGGTATTCGTCATTTTCGGCTTCCACGAGGCGAACGAATCCCCCTTCCTCGGGATCGTCCTCGAAGGAAGAAAGAATCTGAATAAGGATCAGGCGGTCTGCTGCGCGAAATGTAGCGATCAGTTCTTCCGGAGAGAAGGGAAACATAAAGTCGCTGATGATGATCTTGATGCCGCTTTTTCTCGCGATCCCGGAGGATTTCAAAAGAGGAATCGGCGTGTCCTGCCTGATATCGGACATCGAGGTAATGTCCATAGGGGAAAGGAGGCGTTGCAGATTCTGTCCCAGGTTGAAAAGGGAAGTGACGGCGTTGATCTTGCGCCCCAGGAGATAAAAGAGATAGAAGAGGTCCATGCGGCGGAGGGATTTTTCCGACGTGACGCACATGGAGAGCGAAGTATCCACGATAATATCGAGTACGGGGCAGATTTCCTCGCGATAGAGTTTAACGGAGAGGCGATCGGTGCGGGCAAAGGCGCGCCAGTCGATATGGCGGATGTCGTCGCCGGGGACATAATCCCTTCGATCCTGGTATTCGATGGAGCTGCCGGCGCGTTTACCGGAGAGTTCGCCGATCAGAAAGGATTTATGGCGTTCCGGGAGGAGGATATCGTATTTTCGGGCATAACCCTCGATGAGGTTTCGGTTTGTATATGTCAGGTTTGTATTCTGCAATGTCAGATCCGTTCCATCAAAAGTTGCGCGCGGGATTATGTTCTCATCCGTGCGCGACTGGGATAAATGAGCGCGCAAGAGACGTAAAACAAGAGCGCGCAAATTGTAGTATGAATCATTATAATGGCAAAACCCAGATGCAGATATTAATGAGCAAAATAATCAGGACCGCAAAATCCAATCCGCCCATAAAATAGGAGAAAAAGAGAAAAGGGATCATACAGAAAAAGGCGTTATCCCAGAGAATACGGACTCTGTTCTGAAGAATCATACAATCGAATCCAGAAGATTTTCATTGAGTTTGCGGCGTCTTCTGAGAATCCAGATCATGAACACGATGCCTGTAAGACCAAGCCCCCCCCTGATAAGATATCCAATTTCATGAAACGGCGAACGCCTTTCAAAACCTATAAAGAGCGTGGAAACAGGGGACAAAACCAGGGAGAGGAACTGAACAAGATTGGACAGGGGGGAATCGCGCCAGTACCCGGAGCTTTCCATGATGCCGTAAACGATCATGAGAAATACGCCGGATAAAACCCACCATGTGATAACAAGGGCTTTCATGGTTTTGTTCGAATTCTGGAGGGAGCGTATGCATAAAAAGAGACCTCCGGGTACGGCAAGGAAAAAGGGGACTTGAAGGCAATATGATCCCGCATGCAAAAGAAGGCGCGGATCATTCTTCCCTGTTTTAAAACCCACATAGTGAAAGAAAACGGAAAGGGCGGTGATAAGGAGCATATAAAGGATGAGGCGGTGTGTTCCTCGAGCGCCGGGTAGAAAGAGGTGATAGAGAAACCTGCGAAAACCGCGCGCCTCTTTTTGCCTGTTCCGGATGATGAGGGGAGGGTGGAATGCGTGATAATAAAAGAGCGCCCCCAGAAGGAACAGCATAAGATAAACCGGAATATAAACCAGCAGAAAAATCTCAGCGTCAGATCCGCGAATGGCATTGCGGTACAACGCATGAAAAACCAGCAGCCAGCTCAGAAAGAGGGTGAAAAGGAGCAACTTGATCTGGAGTTCCCTGGAATCATTTGTCGAGCTGATGAAGTTGCAGCAGATATAAAAAAGGAGGAAACACAGCTGGATATAGAAAATGAAGAATACGAGCGCGATTTTGAGCGCCTCCAGATCGAAGGTCAAAAGCGACTTGATAAAATCGGATACGCCGCTCAAGGGGGATCGTGGAATGAAGATGAGGCTGAGAAGTCCAAAGCCCATATAGAGGAGAACGATGCCGACGAAGATTCTCCCGATCAACCCGATCTTCACGGATTTGGAAGAAAGGGAAAGGAGCAAAATAAACAGATACAGGGGAACGGAGAAAAGGATCATGAGGAAGGAGGCGCCGAAGATGCTGATAAAATCCAATCCTCCCAGGAAGTAGGCGAAAAACATGAAGGGAACGATGCAGAAGTACCCGAACAAGAACTGCGTGAGGAGGGAGAGGAGTTTCCCCAGGATCATCCTTTCCAGGGACATGCCGGAGAGTTCGTACAATTCAAAGGTTTTATTTGCGAACTCCCTGGAGGTGAGGTTGAAACCCATGCCTGCAATGACGAGGGTATAGATAAACAGGATAATGGTAAAAATGGAAAAGGCGATGACGCCGAGCTGGGCGGCGTCACCGGAAACGGGGACGAAAAAGAAGGATATGGCGCCGGCGCCGAAGAGGAGACTCAGGAAGAGCGCCAGGAAGGTTTTATTGCGTATCCACTGGGTGATATCCTTGAATAGCATGGCGTTCTCAGAGATTTCACGCGGTTTGATCATCAAAATTCCCCTTCCGTAATCTGGATAAACACATCCTCCATGGTCATCATTTGCGGCTTGAATTCAATCACGGAAAAACCCTGTGATGTCATTTCGCGCATGATGGGGGGGATTTCGGCAATATCTTTGGAAAAGGTAAAAATGATAGAGTCGTGATTTTTAATCCGGATATTCGATATGCCCGGGCGTTCCATGAGGAAGCGTTCGAGTCCTTGAATCTGGGGGGCTTCCAGCAACTTGACGGAAATCTCGAAGGTTTTCTGCATGCTTTTCTGAATCTCGTTCACGTCGCCGAAAGCGACCTTTTTCCCTTTATCAATGATGAGGATATCGTCGCAGATTTCTCCGAGTTCGGTGAGGATATGGGAGCTGACGAAAATGGTTTTGCCCTGTTCGGCAAGTTGTTTGATCAGGTAACGGAGTTCCACGCGAGCGCGTGGATCGAGGCCGGCTGCGGGTTCATCCATGATCAGGAGCTGGGGATCATTGATCAGGGCGCGTCCGAGGTTCAATCGTTGTCGCATCCCCTTGGAAAGGGTTTCGACGTCCTTTTCGGCGATTTTATCCAGTCCCGTGAAATTCATGATCTGTTCGATGCGCCGTTTTCGCGAAGAAGAGGGGATTTCATAGGCGCGGGCGTAAAATTCCAGGTAATCGAGCACGCTCAGGTCCGGATAAACCCCGTAATGATCCGGCATGAAACCGATGATGCGCCTGATGTCATAGGGGCGTTCGGCAATGGATTTGTCGCTGACATACACCTTTCCGAAAGTCGGATCATCGAGGGTTGCGATGATGCGCATGGCGGTTGTTTTGCCTGCGCCATTGGGTCCGACAAAACCGCAGATTCTTCCCTTTTGCAGTTCAAAGGAGAGATTATCCACGGCGCGAACCTTGGGAAAATCCTTTGTCAGGTTGTCCACTTTCAACATGCGGGGTAATCCTGTTCCTTTTTAAGAAAATCATATCCATTCAATGCATAAAAATCCCTTATTCCAATCCTGCCAGAAAAGCGGTATTTTTTTTAGCTGATATTTTTATTCCCGTTTGAATCGAAGGAGGATTATCCTTGATTCGGGCGATATACTTCACCCTGTTATCCTTCAACGGGGCGCTGATAAAATTACTCAAAAAGGAAGCGCCGAATTTCGCTTCGGATTCGGAAAGAAATTCACTGGAGAAGGACTCATGGGAAAAGGGAACCGCGCTTGCGCTTCCATTTTGCGGGAATGGTTCCAACTTTTTTTTCTGCCCCGGGGCGATATCGCGCGCGACAAGAATTTGTCCCCCCTCCTTCCAAAGCAATCCCTCGACGTTCTGTTCGAGGCCATTGGTAATGGTTTTTTCCTCAGGATCATAGACAAAGCGTTCCCTCGTTTTAAACGGCATGGCTGTGAGATAATGAAAATTGACGGAAGGGGTGAAGATGCCTGATTTGAGATGCAGGAATTTGGTGAAATCGATTGAAAAGTCCTTTGTTTGTATGAAGGGATAGAACCCGGTCGTACGATCGAACCGGAATCCGCCGAGGGGATAAAGTCCTGAGAAGAGGCAATTGCGCGAGAAGGTAACGCCCGTATCGGTATTTTCATCGAGGATAGTTACGCTGACGCTTCCGCCTTTTTTCGCAAAGCCCTGGGATGCGATGAAATAAAGGATGATGATAACGCAAAAACTTATGGAGATAACGGGCAGAGTGATGAGGATCATTCGGATTCTTTTTCTTTTTTTCCAGAAGGAATAATTCAAGGGACCCGCCATGATCAGGAAGGCGGTAGTGAGGATGAAACCGCCGTATTTGCCTGCGCTTTTTTTCACCTGGTAGGGAAAATCCTTCATCGAGCCGCGCGTTTTGGATTGATCGAGCCAGGGAGACCAGGCGATCTTCTTGCCTAGATCGTTCAATTCGAGCGGACTGGCGGACTGATAACGAATGGTTCCGAGCATCCGGTTGACTTCCCTATTCTGATCGGAGCCGTAAACGATGAGGCATCCTCCGGCGTCCACCCATTGGAGGATAGCTTCCTTTTCCGGCGGTTCAAGGGAATTATAAGCGTCTTCCCGGATGAAAACGGACAGGAAAGGCGTATAACAAAGCCAGTTATCCGGGAGGATGTCCGGTTCGAGCTGCGATACCGCATTGGCGCTCGTTTTATAATAGATTGTAGAGAAATCGGTCGCCTGTTTTTCGGTGGCAAAGTTGGAGATGTCGCAGATATTCAGAAAGATTTTGAAATCCCAGGATGAAGCGGCGAAGGTTTTTCCCCCTTCTGAATCCACAACCTCGGCAAGAGGGGACTTCATCAGGGGAACGGCAAGGTTGAAGACCTGCTCCTTCAGGGGAGAGATTTCCTGATTTCTAATCAATATGGAAGAGTTCGTATAGCTGTCTTTCAGCGTGACATCGAATCCGAGTTTTTGAGACGATGGATTTCTAACGGTAAGTCGGAGAAAAATACAGGGTACGTTTTCCTGTCTTCCGATCATTTTACTTTCGACTTCGAGAGCTGCGAACGCCGCGCCGGCAAAAAGAAATAAAATCAAAATATAAATGAATCTTTTCATGATTCCCTGACTCCGGAGGGAAGCGATTTGGAATATTCATCTACGTTTTTCAATATATCATCCATCACCTGGTTAACGGAAACGCCATCGATACGGGCGGAGTAATCTAGGATGATTCTATGGTTCATGACTAAAGGGAAAAGCTGCTTGACGGAATCGAAACCCGCTTGAACGCGTCCCAATACAAGGGCTTTTGCCCTGGCTGCGGAGCCGAGGGCGATGGCCGCCCTGGGGCTGGCGCCGTAGCGGACATATTTTTTAACCAGAGGGGGGGCGAGGGGGCTATCCGGGTGGCTTGCATCCACAAGGCGGGAAATAAAGGAAGCCACCGCCTCGGAGATATAGATTTCCTGCGCGATCCGGATCGCGCTGCGGAGGTCTTCGAGGTTCATCACAGGTTCCTGTTTCGGGGGGAGCCCGAAAACCCGGTTCAATACAATATCCGAAAGAACCCCTTCCGCGGGTCTCGTGAGATGGAGTTTGAAAAGGAAGCGGTCAACCTGAGCTTCTGGAAGGGGATAAGTGCCTTCCATTTCAATGGGATTCTGCGTTGCCATGACAAAAAAGGGATCGGGCAGGGAAAAAGTTTCTCCCATGACCGTAACGCAGCGTTCCTGCATGGCTTCGAGCAGGGCGGATTGGGTTTTCGGGGAGGCGCGGTTGATCTCGTCTCCCAAAAGGATATTGGTGAATACAGGACCTTTTTGAAAAATGAATTCTCTTTTTTCATTTGTTTGCTGGAGGATAAAACTTCCTGTAATATCGCTGGGGAGGAGATCGGGAGTGAACTGGATTCTTTTGAAATCCACGGAGCACAGATGCGCGACCCCCTTGACCAGTTCGGTTTTCCCAAGCCCGGGAAGCCCTTCGAGGAGGACATGCCCCCGGGAAAGAATGCCGGTTACCAGGTCCTGTATCAGTCGCTCTTTATCCAGGAGAACCTGATTCAACTCCCGAATCAGTGAATTGACAGCGGGATGAATCCGATCGATTTTTTCCTGTATTTGATTTGATTCTTCCATCTTCTCCCCCATCTTGCGGAAATATGGAATCAGACTTCGGATTTTGTTATTTCGCAAAATACTTGGAAATCACGTCTTTTTGTCCCGGGGAAATCCGGGTTCTTGAAACCTGGGTTCCTTCCAGGGATTCAAAGCTTTTCAAAGTTCCCGGGCTGAATTTTCCCGGGTCTGGTTTAGGTTCCAGGGGGGTGACTCCCAGATCGACCAGGTCTTCCGGCGTGAGAAACCTGTTTGATAATTCCTGATCCTTGAATTTTGCCTGGGGGAGAGTTTTATCATCGCCAAAGACCATAGCGGCGTCTCCCCTGCCCCTTGAAATCCCTCCCCTTCCGGGACATTCGCCCTCCCCATCTCCGCTTCCCTCGCACATATTGTATCCGGGTTCCTTGCCCAGGCAGCCGCAGGAGGAAAGTTCCTTTTGCAAATCGCCGAGAGCCTGCTTCAGCGCCTCTTTATCGACGGCTTCCTTCATCTGGTTCAGAAGTTTATCGAGTTCCGCCTGTTTCATGGGGGAAAGGCGCATGGAGGCGTTATTCAAATCGAGATTGCCGAGAAGTTTTTCCATAGCTGCCTGGGTTTTCGGAGAACCGGGCGCGGAACGGATCTTTTGTTCCTGGTTATCGAGAAGCGTTGACATCCTGTTGAGATCGGAAAGCATTTTCTGAATGTTCTGATTTTTCAAATCAACGGCTTTATCGATCCGTTCCTGCACCTCCTCGATCGCCTCCCATTTTTCCCTGGAGACGCCCCTGGCGTCGTTTTGGATTTCCTCGAGGTTCTGCATCAATTCCGCCTTTTCCTCATCGGAAAAGAGAACGGAATTTTCCTCGATTTTATCGACAAGGGGCTGTGTGAGGGAGGAGATGATCTGGCGATGCTGTTCCCGGGTTTCGGTGATGCGGGGAGGGACAAGAACAGCCAGGGCAAAGAAAAGAAGAACAGGGATGATTCTTTTAACATAATAAAGTGGATCAATCTCGGGCAGCCTTCCGTGGATGGACTTTTTCAGGACGGAGTAGAAAAGAGGGTCACGATTCAGGGAGGGTTCTTCATAAAAGGCGGTGACGGAACCATCGTCGCGGAAGAGGCAATCGAGAATCTCGATCGTCTCGTATTTTTTGAAGAACGCATCTTTTTTTCGGCATTCAAGCCAGGCGTAAAGGGCAAGAAAAGGGGTAAAGAAGAAGAGATAAAAAGAAAACGGGGCAAGTTCCGGGCGAATCATTTTCAGGGACAGAAGCGCGGCGCCGAGAATACCCATAAGGATGATAAATCGCCCTAGAGCGGCGTTCAACCACAGGGCGATGTTCAGTCGCCTTCTCAAGGGATTCGCAATCGCGTCCATGTCATTAAATGACTTCATGTTCTCTTCTCATATAATATTGACGTAATTTTGAAGGAAAGGTTAGCCTGATCACGCAAAAAATCAATAAAATATTTCAATCTGATCTATTCTCGGCGGCATCCTGTTTCCTGTAAGCGTTTACTATTTCTTTGGCGTCCTGGTATTTTTCGTTATCCAGAACCCACAATTCAGGATACAGTTCGGGAAGGGGTCCCAGATAACCCATGATAGCGAAACAGGCGCGCTCGTTTTTAATAAAGCAGGGAATGCCCTCCGATTCAAGTAATCCCTTGAAAAAATGACATTCATTAAGATTAGAATCTCTGAATAATAACTGCATGTTTCCCTCCTTTCCGCTCAACCTTTTTCCGTTATGATTCCCGATGCGGAATCTTGGTAAACGATGCATCCGTCAATCATAGTCAGAGAGGGCTGGAAATTGTCCACCTGTGTGATGGAGATTCTTTCACCGAGCATGCGAATATCCTTGTTCCAAACCACGAGGTCGGCGAGTTTGCCGGGTTCCAGCGAACCCTTTTTCTTCTCCTCGAATCCACAAAAGGCTGCATCGATGGTATGTCCGCGCAATGCCTGTGTGAAATCCACGCGTTCATCGAAAATATTGCCATTTTCATCGGGATGGTTATAGACATAGCTTTCAAGGAATACATTTCTGCCTTTACCGATCTGGCGGGTGCGGCGATGAACAGCCTCCCACAGGGCGACAAGGGGGCTGGGATTCAGAACACATGGATTGTCGGAGCTTAAGGCAACGGTAATTCCGTTTTCAAGGGCGCTTCGATAAGGAATGGAATGAGTCAAACGGGGATAAATGGCGTTCTCTTTTTTTTGCCCAAGACCGGGTCCAAAGGCATGGTCGTAAAAATTGGCGTAAGCGAGGATGAAGCCGGGTTGTGGGCAGAAAACCATATCGAGGTCTTTTGCCCTTTGAAAAAGCGACTGTTTGGAATTTTTAAGGCTGTTGACTGTTTTCTGAGGAACGCAGATCAGATGTTCTATCCGATGCCTTCGATCTTTCCCGCCCACACCCGCTGCCTCATAGGCATCGAGGGTCCAATCGAGCGCCTTGTCGCCCGCAACATGGATGGAAATCTGCGCGCCCATGTTTTCGAGCGCCCTGACGATTTCGAGGTAATCGCGATATTCCCAGAGGTTGAGTTTGCCTTTTGTCATGTCGCCGGCGCTTCTACTGGGGTCCCAGGTAAAACCAGTCATGGCGCCGGCGTCGATCTGGAGTTTGTAACCAATGAGACGCATCCAGTCTCCATCAAAAAGAGGCGCCTGGGAAGTAACGCCCTTTCTGTTTCCCGAATCGAATGCGGGAAATGCGCCCTGGTTCAGGTGACATATATAGGGATGCAGGGAGATGCGGAGTTTGTCTTCGGGCGGGGTATTTGCGGGGAAATTCCTGACCGCCGGAAAAAGGGACAATCCGCGGAGGTTGTTGTCATAGATGGAGGTAACGCCCATGCGGATGAACCGGCGGCAATTTTCCCTCAGCGCCTGGTACATTTCATTTTCGTTCAAGCGCGGGAAATCGCTGTATTTCATGGCGCGAATCAGAAACTCCTCCATGGCGTAATGGTGGAATATCATGCCATCCAAGCCCCGGAAGCCTCCCCTGGAGGAAACGCTGAAAAAAGAACCAAAGGCGTGTCCCTCGGGCGAGAACGCCTCGCCAATGGATTTGGCGGGGTATGTGACGCATTGTTTTTCCGGTCCAGCGTAGAAAGACCCGGAGTCGGACATTACCTTCGCCTTGATCATGGCAAGGGCGTTCAATGTGGCGTAATGTCCGCTTAGCTGAACGAGATAAATCGGGTACTTGCTCAGGTCAACTTTTTTTCCATGGATTTCCACGATCTGATCGAGATCGAAGCGATCGACAAGGGGGACATTAGCCAGTCCTTCCTGCCTTCCGGCGATGACTTTATCCCAGAGCCACATATAGCCCTGCCCCCGCACCCAGCATCCGGGGCGCCAGTCGTGTTCGATAATCCAGGCGGCGAGGGTTTGGCGCACGCTGGCGCATCCATTGCACCGCATAAGGTTCACCCAATTGATTGTAGTGGTTGATTGAGCAATGATATGGTTATGGACATCGATCATGCCCGGAGTGACGCAACCGCCGGGGAGTTTAAGGATTCTGGTTTGATTTCCGATAAAGGGCTTGATATCTTCAAGGTCTTTTCCCATCGCGAGGATGCGGTTATCTTTTATCGCGATAGCGCCCATGGCGCCATTGGAGGGGTTGACGGTGAGAACCGACGCGCCGTGGAAAACGGAATCCGCCATGACATTTTCATCGGAAAACAGGTCATATTTACCCAAACCGAGGGCAAGCATGCCGCCCAGGGAAACGCGAAGGAAATCTCTTCGGGAGATGGGCTTTTTTTCGTTCATATTGAACTCCGATCCGGAAATGCCCTTTCGCTAAAATTGCAAAAGTTTGTCTCTTTGAAAAACATCCAACAATTTTATTTCCCCATCATATCGAGCTCTTTTATGAAATGAACAATATGACAAAATATCTTGACCGTAAAGGGAAATTATCAGAATTTAGCGATATTTTTCAAGGCGCACAGAACCGAAAGCGAAAAAAGCGACGAGAAACGTTTCCAGATGATCGCTTTGAGATGATACGCGGGCGAGGCTTTGAGAATGAGACTGTCGAGGTTCATGAATCCTTTTTCCATGACCAATCGGGCGCGTTCCCGATGCGTTTCTACGGATAACGGGAAGTCGTCGCTTTTTTATCTAATCTCAATACTGATTATATGTTTCTGGGGGGCGCTATTTTTTATTTCCATGAATATTCAATATAAACGCGGCATCAGGATATCGGGATATTCAAAAGAAGTTGTCACATTGTTATTGGCGTTGTGTATTCTGAAAAGCGGTCCTATCTTCGAGAAGCGTCGGATTATCAAATATCCTGTCATGATAACGATCGCCCTGGGGTGGTTGTGGGGAATGAATGATCCTTTTTATGGGGATGGAATACAGACGGCGGGAAGGGGTTTGATCCTTTTCACGGATGGAATGAACCATATCAGTCGATTTTCCCTCAGTTATGTCATACTGGGGATTTTATTGAAATACGTCATGAACTGCAACTGGATAGCGCATTTATACATCATGGCAATTGGGGGTTTTGCCATTTATTTAATGGGTAAAAGACAAAGACATCCCCTGTTATGCCGGCTGACAATCATCATGGCTTTCATTACCCCGCAACCGTTTGTTCTATCCAAATGGGTATATCTGGATATACCTGTTATCGCATCCATTGGAATAACGCTTTTAGCTTTTGATCGGGCGATGAGGAAAAATTCCATGTATTGGGCTGTTCTCACAATGATTCTACTCATAATCACAAGCCTGATGAAGGAGATCGGTTTTATTGTGGGAATTCCGATACTGATTCTGCTTCCCTATCATATATGGAAGAAACGTTCATTGAAACTCATGATTCCGATCTTTATGGGCATCCTGGCTACCATGGGGATATTGGCGTATCTTTGCTATTTTTATCGGACTCGTCAACCCGACAATAAATCTGATGTGGATTGGTTGCTGTTCAACGCAAAAAGGGGGGGGCATTATCTGACTTTTTCCTGGTTTATCTGGGCGTTGAGAGAGCATTTGATAACTTTATTATGGTGGGATTGGTTGATTTTTGCCTTGATCAGCCTGGTTCGCCCCAAAGGTAAAAGGGGGCTTCTGCTTATTTCTTTGATATTAGCGGCTCAGGCGTTATCCCTTGTTGTAACAAGTCCATTTATCCTGGATCATTTTTATCCTTTCACCGTTCCCTTTGCGCGACAAATCAGTCAATGGATTCTCATATTCATTTTTTTCATATTTATTTCGGGCTTCCTATCAAGGTTTTTTCAATTCCGACGTCCCAAAAGATTCGAGGCGATATCCTGGATAATGATCGTATGGATAGTTTTCATATTTTCCGCCATGGGAAAATGTTATTTTTCCAAAGAACATAATGGTTTATGGATCGTTATTGATTGGAGATATGTCTGCCCTGCCCTTCCGTTCCTTATTCTCCTTGCCGCAAAAGGGATTGGGAGATGTCTTGCAAGCAAAAATCCCGTATGGTTTCGTTTTTCCGCAGCATTGATTTTTTCTCTTTGTCTGATGCAATTGACTCTCAAAAGCGGTATGACGGCGTCTTATTATTGCGAGAAGGCGCGGCTCAACGGAGAAGCCTATCAATCCGTAAGACTTCGCCCCGAGAAAGTGGTATATACCCATTGGCCGTTTTACTGGAGGGAGAGGCAAGTTCTGGATTTAGGGGAGTTGACATGGAAAACCGATGGAAAAAACCCCAGGTCGCTCGCGGATTTACAAGATTATCTGGATGGAAAGAAAGGCGCAAAATTTTCAGAAGACGCTATAGCGCTGCAAAGTTCCGATCCCGTATCATTTTCAACTTTATTCAGAATAGGCGAGCTTTTTCCGGATGTTTTCTTTAACAAGGCGACCAATCTATATTATATAACTCCTTTCAATTCTCATATAATTAAAAAACCTGAAATTATCCGTATTTGCGCCGCAAAAGTACAATTTGAAAACAAGCGGGACGTAAAAAGCGAATCCGAGGCGAAAGAAATGATCCGAAAATTCGAGAGATGGGCTATCCAGCCAAAATAAGATCGGAAATCTCTTTGGGCGCGCATACGTTTAACGATTATAATTCAAAACAAGAGAAGTCAAATCCTATAAAAAAACCGGATATTTTTACAGATGGCGATCATTCATCCTTATCCCGATTGATGCCGAACTGGAACGTATCATCGGAAGGGGGCTTTACATCCGAAGAAGTTTTGGGCAGGATGGAAGGATTGGATTTCAACCTGGAAGCAAGGGAGTTCCATTTCAGGCTTTCCTTTGCCAATCTCGCCTCCAGGCGATCCACGCGGGGATAGATCAACCCGGCGCCCGCCTTGATGAACCCGATCCCTATGCCCGATGCGATGGAGAGAAGAAGGGCCATGATCAGGTAGGCGAAGAAATAGAAAACGCCCATGGGAATCCGAATCTGCTGATCGTCAATCGTGAGTTCCCGGATATTGGGATCATCGGGAAGCATGAGGGTGACGAGTTCGATCTGTTCGGGTTTTTTTATCAATTGATAGATGTGGATGAAGATGTAGAGCGCCATGACGCACCCGATGACAATCAGGGCGATTCCGGCAAAATGCCTTGCGCTTTTGAAGATGTCCGGCTGTTCGGAACTTCCATACTGGTATTGGTTTTCCATGATATTTTACTCCTTGAGAAATACGCTGTTTATATGGATCGAATTTGTATTCGGTCAATCGGGAACGAAAAATCGCAGGATGCAGGCTTGATTTGCATTACATATATGAGATTCCATGGAAAAAGAAATCCCGGGACCGAATTCCTTTGCCCACACGGCGTATTCGCTGCCACAAATCCGGGGACCTATCACGGAAGAAAGATGCGCTCTTCCGGACTCCGCCATGATCTTATACCAGGGGCATTCCCGGATCGATATGATCAGTTCCTTTTTGTTTTTGAACTCGGATGAGAAAACATATCCCTCGATAGACAACTTTGCGGCAAGGCAATCCAGAAGGTCATCCAGCCCTTTTTCCCTGTTGCCGATTTTTTTCAGGAACCGCGCCTGGATTTTGGGCATGATTTTCCACACCTCTTCATCGATATCAAGGGCTGCGTCAAAACCGTATTGCTTTTCAATTTTGACAAACCAGAGCCCATCCACCTTGGCGTAACTCTGAGAAAGATATTCCTTAATCTGTTCATGATTCAAGGATAACATGTTTTCACCCTCTTGGTAACATTTTGCCGTTTGAAAGAATTGATTCTCATATAATATTGATTGAGAAACAACGACAACGGTTTGGAATCCAATCCGATTTCCGGTTATTTCAATCCGGCATTTTCATCAACCCCACATCAAGGGAAGCGCGGCGTAAAAGGAGCATGCGGTTTCGAGGTCCTCGACGCTGCAGCGGTCCTGGTTGGAATGGGCGTATTCTTCCAGGCTTGGACCAAATCCGATTGTGGGAACGCCCAGTTCCCCCATGCTGGAAACGCCGTTTGTACTGAAGGTCCATCTCCCGATCTGCGGATCTGTTCCGAAAAGATTTTTGTACGCCTTTACGGCGTTGTGAACCAGGGCGTGATCTTCGGGCAAAACCCACGTGGGATAATATTTCTCCTGTTCGAGCGCAAGCCCGGTGTAGGAGGGATCGTTGAAGCGAAGAATTTTGACGTCCGCTTTTTTTGCGGAAGAAAGACTCCTGATTTCCCGAAGGGCGCTTTCCCTGTCTTCACCCACGGTCAACCTGCGGTCGATATAGATGCGGCAACCGTAAGGAATGCAGTTGATGGAATCGGTATCGCATTCGATTTTGGTCACGGCGATGGAGCCTTTTCCGAGGAAGGGATCATCTTTCAGGCGATGGTTCAGTTCTTCGATTTCCCGGATGACGCCCGCCATGTTGTAAATGGCGTTTTCCCCCCTTTCAGGGGCGGAGGCATGGGCGGAAACGCCGGATGTGGAAACCATGATTTCCATGCGTCCCCGGTGACCGCGGTAGATTTTACACCCGGTGCATTCACCCAGAACAACGCCGTCTATTATATCGGAACCCCGCTGCCGGATCACATGCCCGAGCGCCAAACCGTCGCACGCCTCCTCCTGAACGCTTCCCACAACATAGACAGTAGCAGGAAAAGCCTCTCCTGAAATTTCCTTGAGTATTTTCAATCCGTAAATCTGAACCACGGGCGCGGCTTTGTTATCGGAGGCGCCTCGCCCCCAGATATATCCCTCCTGAATCTTTCCCCTGTAAGGATCGAAATCCCAGGAAGACGGGTCCGCCACATCGACGGTATCAATATGTCCATCGTAAAGGAGGCAGGGTTTTCCCCGCCCCATTCTCCCGATCACGGAACCATAATCATCGATATACGCCTCATCAAAACCGAGATTTTCCATCTCCAGGAGGATTCTTTGCGCCACTTGTCGTTCATTGCCGCTTGTTGAGGGAATGGCAATCAAATCCCTGAGAAAATTTGTCATGGATTGCGAATTTTCTTTTACGAGATTTCTAATCATCGAAAATTGATTCAATTTAACAAAGCCTCCTTTATGCAAAAATAAACAACTCCCATTACAACTTTTCCGGGGAGTGGTGATGCGAATTCCCATGTTGAGAAAAGGGAACGGCATACGCGGCAAATAGAATCGAAACAGCCATGAAAAATTCCATCATTTCTTCGATGAAGACGAGAAAACCAAACTTTGGTCTATTCTCTTCCAGTAAGGGGAGATCGATCACGGTCGCGGCAAATCCGCATACAGCAGCGAGGAACGCATAACCCAAAACCGGGTGTTTTCGCATCTTATCCCGAATAACATATCTGAAACGAAAAAGGAGAAATCCGGGAAAAAGAATCATAATCGTCGCGAACAGGAAAACAACAAACAAAGGTATTTTATCGTGGATCAGATTGGACGCCACCCCGATAAAATCGTGAACGGCGTCGATATTGACTCCCCGGATATTTTTTCGCTTGAAATACTTGATGAAATTATACCCGAAGCTGATCTCTTCCAGGAGAAAGAAGAGCGAAACAAGCGGCAATATCCAATACCATCGGGAAATGCCGGGATGGGAAAGGCGCCTGATCCGGCAAATGGAGACGATGATGGCGGCGAGGTAAGCCAGGGCGCTCAGG
>JAFGFK010000259.1 GCA_016931135.1 Candidatus Sumerlaeota bacterium
AAGAATCCGGCATATAAGTCCGGCTCGAAGAATTGGAAGGAAGAACGGGAATACACAACCTATACCGCTGCAAGCCTTATTACATTCAACAAGGAAAGCTGGAAATACGGTAGAATCGAGGTTCGGGCAAGGCTTCCCCGTGGAAAAGGCGTATGGCCCGCCATCTGGACCCTTGGCGTGAACCGCCCCGAAGTCTCCTGGCCCAGGTGCGGGGAAATCGACATCATGGAATTCGTGGGAAAAATCCCGGACAAGGTACACGGAACCGCGCATTACGCAGAAGATGGAAAACATCGCTCAGATGGCGGCAAGCTGCAAACCGAAGAACCCTGGAATGATTTCCACGTGTATGCGATTGAGTGGCGCGAGGTTCGCATCGATTTTTTCTTTGATGAAATCAAATATCATACTTTTGTGATCGATAAAGCGGGCAAGGGTGAAGACAATCCCTTTCGCAAACCCCATTATCTCCTCATCAACCTTGCGCTTGGCGGCAGCTGGGGCGGTCCCATCGATGATTCCATACTTCCCCAGAAGTATCTCATCGATTATGTAAGGGTATTTGAATTGAAAGATAAAATTTAGACACGCTCCCCTGGCGCGCGGCCCCGTTTTTCCATGATAGAATTCAGACATGCGCCCCCGGCGCGCTTGGCGCAAATATTTTTATTGCTTGATGTGGAAATATTCCTTATCACGATGACACATCGTTCTACAGGAGACAAAATGAATAAAATATTCTGCCTGCTCGTATCAACAGTGGCTTTATTCGTGGCTGGATGCTGTTCACTCCAAAAAGAAAGGGCAAGGGCTCTCGATATCAAATTCATGACGTTCAATATTCGGAATGGTCTCGCCAAAGATGGAGAGAACCATTGGAATCTCCGGAAAGATTTCGTTTCCGACATTATCCGTGAATACGCGCCGGATGCGCTCGGGGTACAGGAGGCGTTCCGCTTCCAGCTGGATGAATTAAACAAGCGCCTGCCCGAATACGGCGAGTTGGGAATCGGGCGCGATGGCGGCGACATGGGGGAATACTCCGCGATTCTCTTCCGGAAGGAACGCTTCGATGTGGAAGAGTCCGGTACATTCTGGCTTTCGGAAACGCCATCAGAGCCTTCTGCGCATTGGGGAAACAATTGTCGTCGTGTCTGCACATGGGCGCGTCTTACCGAAAAATCTTCGGCGCGATCCCTCTATATCTACAACACGCACCTGGATCACCAGTCTCAATCATCACGTGAGAAAGGCGTGCGCTTGATCATGAAACGCATACAGGAGCGAACGCATCAGTATCCGTTTGTCCTGATGGGAGATTTCAATGTGGGAGAGAACAATCCCGTCATTTTTTATTTGAAGGGAATATCGCAGGATGCGGACGCCTCCCCGATTCCGGTTGTTGACGCGTTTCGCACTCTCTATCCGGATGAAAAGGCAGTCGGAACGTATAACCAGTTTACCGGATACTCGGATGGCGCGAAAATCGACTATATCTTTGTTACGCCGAACACCCGAACGCTCGATGCGGCCATCGTAAGAACGAACCGCGAAGGCAGATACCCCTCAGATCACTATCCAGTGACCGCCCGATTGCTATTCGAGTAGAATGCGCGTTTTGCGGGTAACAAATAAGCAGCGTAAAACATTCTTCTTGAAGGAGGGAACCTGAAGATTGATCCTGTTCATATAATCCGTTTGGCTGGAGCAGATTATCTTATCCTTATTCGGTATTTACAATAATCAATTTCTATTGATAATCCTTTTTCGATTTTGTTACCTCGAATTGACTTTTTGATTTATGGATGATTTTTAATGAATCTCACAATTGTCATACCCGCTCGAAATGAACAGGATAATATTCCGACCACGCTTTCCAGCATTGAGTCGAGAGTAAAAACTCCGCATTTTGTCATTGTGGTGAATGATCACAGTACGGATAAAACCGGCGATTTTGTTCGCGAGTTCTCAAAAACGCATCCCAACGTCCGACTCTTTGACAATCCGGGAACCGGCGGATTCGCCCATGCGGTAAAGGCGGGATTCAAACAGGCTTCGCCCGGCGCCGTGGTTACCGTCATGGCGGATAATTGCGATCAGCCCGAAACCATTGACGCCATGTTCGCAAAAATCCTCGAAGGATACGATGTCGTCTGCGGTTCGCGCTATATGCCTGGAGGCAAAAAACTGGGAGGACGCTTTCTGCAGACCTTTTTTTCCCGTTTCGTGGGGAAGAGCCTCAGAATTATTTCCAGCCTTCCTACCCATGACATCAGCAACGCCTTTAAAATGTACCGCAAGGAGGTTGTCGATTCCATAGAAATCGAGGAAACCGGTTTTGCCATGTCCATGGAACTCGCCGTCAAGGCGCGCTTCAGGGGATTCAAGGTAACCGAGGTTCCCACGATTTGGAAGGATCGTACTGCCGGCAGTTCCCACTTCCGCATCTTCAAGGTTGCTTATTCCTATATCCGCTGGTATCTCCGCGCCTTGCGGCTTTCGCTGAAATCCAGGTTTATGCGGATTTTGAAAAAAAAGTGACAGGGGGATGATCCATTCACATGATTGAATTTCTCACCTTCATTTCCCCGATCCTTGTTACCCTCGCTGTTTTCATTATTTCCTATGTTCCCGGTAGGATTCTTCTAAACAGGTTTTCCTTCCTGAACCAGCGGGAAAAATTCGCCCTCTCCTTTCTCGTATCCTGCATCCTGATTTATCTTCCCGGTTTTATCTGCTATATCCTTTTTCCCAAATCCTTTTCCGCTTACAGAATCCTGTTTCTGTTGATTCTTGCCGGATTCTTACTCTCTCTGAAAAGAATCAAAATCATTATTTCCGATAAAACGGAGCGAAGGCTTCTCCTGTTTGCCCTTCTTATGCTTTTCTGGCTTGTTGCGTTTCATTCCCTTCACAGGTGTTACGGCGGCGGGGGATGGGGCGGCGATTGGTATGAACACTACGAGCGCTCTCTTTTTCTTTCCGCTCATTATGACAGAAACTACCAGTTCCTGGACATCTACGATTTTCCCGCGCGCCCCCCTCTTTTCAACCTCGTTTGCTCGTTTTTCTTTTCCATATTCGGCTCCTCCTTCTGGATCTTTCAAATAATCTGTTCCTTTCTGAATATGACCCTCGTTCTCGGGGCGTGGTTGTTGATTGCGCAAATCTTTCCCTCCCTGAAAAAATCCCCCTTGATCGCGTTCATCGCCCTTTTCATGCTCGATGTCCCTATGGTTCGCCAGATGATATACACCATGACCAAGGGACTCGCGGGCGCTTATGTTCTCGCCGGCGCAGCCGTTTATCTGAAAGGCAGAAAGGATTTCGATCTGCGATATCTCTCCCTTGCCTTTCTCCTTCTTTCCGCGGGCGTTCTCGCCCATTACAGCGCAGCGCCCTTTTTCCTCGCAATCAGCATGGACCTCGCCCTCGTGTTTTTCATCAAACCCGATCGGAAAAAATTCATCTCCCTTGTCGCCGTGGTTCTCTTGTCTTCCGCCTTCCTTTTCTCCTGGCTGACTTATTCCATCGCCTTTTACGGAACGCAAAAGACATTTCTCTCCAATACCACCTATACGGAAAGCAAGAACTTGACTCTTGGGAAAAGAATATCCAAAGACCTCTATAATCTCCGCGCTACGTTTCTTCCGAGTATCCATAAACCGGAATATTTTTCCCGTTTGCCCAGGGCATTGAAGCTGATTCAAGTTTACGATATGGCAATTATGTTTTATTCCGAATCCCTCACCGGAAACGCCGGCCTCACCTTGTCCGTTTTCCTCCTGATCCTTTTTGCCGTAAAAATGAAAAGCGTCATTGGGTTCATAAGAAATAACGCACGGAACCCCAGCGCCTTGTTATTCTGGGTTCTCTTTCTGGGAATGGGGGGAATGATGGCGATCGCCTCCAATGGCGGGCTCATGCCTCATGGAGCCGCCCATGTCTCCTTCGTTCCCATCGGCGCCCTTTTACTTCTTTTTGCGTGGCATTGCGCTAAACAAATCCAGAACCGCTTCCTCCGCCTTATAATCGCACTGGGAATTCTCATCGAATCCTTCGTCGTGTTTGCTCTTCGCATTATCGTCCTCTCCAGCTTGTTCATCAACCTCACGACTCTTTACAAATCCGCGAACCATTTCGGAAATTTCGCCGTTCGGGATGTTCGCAACCTGGAATTCCTCGAAGGGATTTATAGCTCCCTTTCCTGGTTTATCCTGGCGCTCACGCTTGCCGGCTGGTTTTTGTGGGCGACCATCTTCATCAAGGATATGCTCCACACGGAAGTGAAAGAACGCCTCTCATGAAACGGTTTAAGAAAAAACGCGTTCCCGGAAACACGGGAACGTCTTCCGAGAATCCTTTGTCTCCCTTGCGTTCTCCCCGCATTTATCTCATGCTGCTTATCGTCGGATTGACTTTTATTTCCTTCAGTCCTGTTCTCCCATCCGGATTCCTCTGGGATGACGATGCGATTACGGATAATCCGCTTCTCCGATCACCGGACGGGCTTTTTAAAATCTGGTTTTCCCCTTCTGTCATGTCAAAGGAAGCGCACTACTGGCCCGTAGCCTATTCCATATTCTGGATTCAATACAGATTGTGGGATTTTCATCCTGTAGGGTATCACCTTGTGAATCTCTTCCTTCACATCATCAATGTTCTGTTATTATGGAGCCTTTTTTCCCGTATCGATAAAAAGAGCGCAACCTTTGCCGCCCTTCTTATCGCCGTGCATCCGGTTCATACGGAAGCCGTCGCCTGGATTATCGAACTCAAGGATGTCCTTTCCGTAACGCTTTACCTCGCCGCATTCCTTCTCTTCGTGAAATTTCATGAGAAGCCCGCGCTTTCCTTTTATATCCTCAGCCTTCTGGCGTTTCTAGCTGCGCTTTTGACTAAATCCATGACAGTCACCCTTCCGGGCGCCCTTTTCTTATGGATTCTCGCAAAGAACCGGAAAATAACGCTTCGGGATATCGGATATTTATTTTCCTTTGCTTTTATCGCCCTTGTCATCGCATGGAGCGATGCGCATTTCGCCCAGAGCCGCGAAATCGTCGCCTTCGATTTCTCGCTTGGGGAAAGATTGAAAATCGCCTCCCATGCCGTTTTCTTCTATATGGGAAAATTGTTTTTCCCCTTTAACCTGATCACCTTTTATCCCCGTTGGAACTTTAACTCGGGTTCTCTTTTTTCTTATCTTCCCGTTTTTCTCCTCCTTGCGACGCTTGTATCTTTATTCCTTGCGCGGCGCCATTCCCGCGCCCCCCTCTTTCTCTTTCTCTTTTATCTCCTGACGCTTTCCCCCGTTCTGGGATTCGTGAATTTTTACTTCATGACCTTTTCCTTTGTTGCGGATAGATACCAGTACCTCGCCTCCGCATCGCTCCTCTTCCTTTTCTCCATGGGCGCCGGGCGACTCTTCGATCTTCTGAAAAAAGACAAATCCCGCGCGTTTCTTGTTTTTAAATTCCTTGTCATATCCTTCCTTTCCATCCTGACTTTTTTTCAAGCGTCTCTTTATAAAAATAATGTAGCCCTCTTCCAGCATAATGTCAAAATAAATCCCAAAGCGTGGGCCGCTCACAATAATCTCGGAGTGGAGTATCAGAACCAGGGTAAATTCGACCTGGCGATACAGCATTATAAAACCGCGCTCGAAATAAATCCCCGGTTCATGGACGCCCATAACAATCTCGGAATATTAATTGCGCAAAATGGACAACTCGATGACGCCCTTTATCATTTTCAAACCGCTCTTTCCATCAAACCGAACGATGCGAGAACCTTCGCCAATCTCGGTATTCTCTATTCCATGAAAAAGGATTATGAAAAAGCGGTCTCCAGCCTCGAATCATCTTTACAGATTGATCCCTCCTTATCCAGCGCCGCCTTCAATCTCGCCCTGGTTTATATCCGGATGGGAAAGCAGGATAAGGCGGCATTTTATCTCAAAAAAACCCTTGAAATCGATCCTTCTCATCACGGCGCCAACGCAAAACTCGCTGAACTCGATCATTCCATGGAACATAAACCCAAAGGTGAATAAAACATCCGGAGAAGAGTCAAAGCCCTCAGAACAAACCACGAACGATCTTTGACATTCTTATTTTTTAAAGATAGAAAACGGAGGCGTTTTGTGGTTTGAATTGTACGGGTTTCCCCTGCATTGTCGCGCCTTGATTTTTTAACCACTAATCACACCAATCTCCACGAATAAATAATCTGAAATTCGTGTAAATTCGTGTGATTCGTGGTAGAAATCGTGGTAGAAAAATAAAAAACCCGCGGCGAATCGAGAAATCCGCCTTCAAACCACAGAAAAACCAATCAGATTCTATCATTAAAGAAAAAAAACAGCATATCTTAGTGGTTGAAAAAGGAAGGTTAATCGATCATAGTATTCCATTTGATAAGGAATCACGAATTTTGAAAGTCATCTCCACGAATTCATACAAAAGGGCGTCAATCACCGGAAAGAAAAAAGCATCTTTGAATCCATTCATACAAATCCACAGATGACGCCGATTTTCGCAGAATTTTCCATTCATAGCGATCCTGTTAAAGAAATCGTGTCAATTCGTGTCCCGCCAACGGCGGGATTCGTGGCAGAAAATGGAGACAATATCCAACTTGACTGGGAGAAACAAACCTGGATAATATACATACGCATAAATGCGAGGATAGACAAATTTCTTTTATGAAATAATTCCGCAGGTTGTCATCTTTAAAGGGGAGTATATCATGAGCAATGGATTAAAAAAACGGGATCAGGTAAAAACCGGAATCACCACGTATTTCGCGCCTGCGGAGCGCGCCTCTTCCGAGGAACTCGATCGCGAACTGCGCGAGGTGGCGGCAAGCCCCCTCTTCCAGGCAATACAGGACTCCATAGACGGCTATCTCATGATCCTCAATCCCCAGCGCCAGGTTCTCGCTGTAAATAAACAGCTCCTTGCAAATCTGGGGCTGGATAAACCCGATTGCCTGATAGGGGAACGCCCCGGCGAGATTCTCAACTGCATTCATGCCTCCCAGGGACCAGGCGGCTGTGGCACTTCCAGAACCTGCTCCACCTGCGGCGCCGTCATTTCCATTGTAACAAGCCAGATGGAAGGAAGATCCGTTATTAAGGAATGCCTCGCTACGGTGAAACGAAACAGCCACACGGAATCCGCAGAGTTTCGGGTTCGCGCTACGCCGGTCAAAATCGCGGGTCATGATTTCACTATTCTGGTTTTCCAGGATATCAGCGGCGACAAACGCCGCGAAATACTCGAAAGAACCTTTTTCCACGACATCCTCAATACCATAGGCGGGCTTCTCGGTTGGAGCCAGATTCTGGAGCGATTCGAGGATGTCGATCCCAAAGAGGTCGCCACGCGGATCGTGACCCTTTCCCAGCGCCTCTCGCGGGAGGTGCAGGAACAGCGAACCCTTTCCCAGGCGGAACGCGACGAACTCGAACTCAGCGTTGAACGCACCAGCGTTCAGAAAATCATGGAAACCCTGGAATCTGTCTTTACCGAGCATCCGGCTGCAAAGGATAAAACGATTGTCTTTGATAAAACCAACCCGGAAGAGATGGTGCGGGTGGATGTAACGCTTCTCGCGAGGGTGTTGACCAACATGATCAAGAACGCCCTGGAGGCGATCCCGAAAGGTGAAACCGTTCGCGTCTGGTTCGAGCGGGATAAGGGCGCGCCTGTTTTCAAAGCGCATAATCCCGGCGTTATCCCCGAACGAGTCGCTTTGCAAATTTTCAAACGCTCCTTCAGCACAAAAAGCGAGAAAGGACGCGGCATCGGCACCTACAGCATGAAACTCTTTGGAGAAAGATATTTGAGAGGAAAGGTGGACTTCGAAAGCGCCCCCGAAAAAGGCACGATATTTTTCATCGCCCTTCCTGAGTAAACCATTAGAAAGGAATGAAAGAGGACGAATTCAATTCTTTATCTCCTTTCTGATTTTACTTATGGCGTATAAATACCAGCTGGCGTGTTCCTGGTTTCCCGGATCGCTCATGGTGGGTTTTCCCGCTTTATAGTTATCATACCAGAAAGACTCCCCATAGATATTATCCGGTTTTCGATTATAGGTCTCCAGGAAATCCAGGAGAAGAATCAAGCGGCGGTATGATCTGGTCTTCATGCAAAAAAGCATTTCCCAGGCAAGTCCTTTTCCGATCACATCTTTGCGGATGACGTTGGATTCAGGAACAGTATCGGTTGACATCATCTGAAACTGATCCCAATCAAACATCGAAGTACGGTAATATGCGATAAAGGTATTTCTCATTATTTCATCGTTTGCGACTTTCCAGTTTGCGGCAATGGGGGCAAGGTTAACCCAGCTGAATCCCTGAAAATATCTGCCATCCATCACAAGCATCTCTCCATAAATCGGCGTCCCCGCATAGGTAGTGATTAAAAAATGGTTGATGCCTTGCGAGATCATGTCTGCTTTTTCCTTGAATCTTTGCGCCGCGTCTTTTTTCCCCAGCGTCTCTGCTGTTTTGCTTAATCTTGAGAGGGATTCCCCCGCGAAACAATTTGTAATAAGATCGTAACAATCCCAGTAGCGCCCTTCGCGTGAATGTTCGAATTCCTTATTGCGTATCAGGTAATAGTTACCGGATTTATCCTTGGATTGACTCAACATCGTTTTTTTCATGGGATCGTTTAAATATTCATCCGATAAATAATATTCAGCCCATTTTTCAACAAAGGGATATGTATTTCCGCAAAACCCATCATCATTGCTTGTTTCGCAATAATTCAGCCATGCTGTAACGAACATATAATTCTGATCCGGCTGATTCATCATCTCCACGGGATAAGATACGGGTTTCCCCTTCTCCCCAACCTCCTGAAAAATGATATGGGGCGCCCTATCGGCGCCGGCTTTCTGGCAATGGGAAATGATATAATCCAGAATTTTCCGCGCATTGATCAGATCCCCGAATTCGACAAAAGCCATGATCTGGATCGAAGCGTCTCTTATAAACATTCCGGGATATGCGCCCGTTACGGATGTGGGCGTATAACCATCGTCATGAATTCTGTTTTTCAAGCTTTCATAGGCGCCGCGATATAAATTTTCGTGATATTCATTATAAAGATGTGTGGCAACGTCCTTTTTCGTCATTTGATCAAATCCTTTCATAGGTTCTGGATTGGAGGATTGAGCCGGGGACTGTTCAACTGATCCATGCGGATCATTCTGTACATACATAACCAGAATCATGACAACGGACAGGAATATAAGTTTCTTCATCCTCATAATATAAAGAGTGATCGGTTCTGATTTTTCTTAAATCAAGATAAATTTTTATGGAAATGTCGAAGCAAATAATGCATAGAATTATCCTGGATTTGTATGTAAGATTTTTAATGGTACGGAGGCGCTTGATGAAAAAAATATCGCTTTTTTGTTTGTTGATCCTTTTACATTTTATCGCACAGGGCGCCGTCACTATCGACGATCCCTGGAAACAGGCGCAGGACTTGAGCTACTTCGCCATGAACGGCTCCAAGGTTTTTCATGTTCCCGATCAGATGGACGCTTCCGTGAAACAGCGCATCGAATGGATGAAGGAACTCGGCGTTCTCTGGGATCGCTCCGATTGGTGGTGGCATGTCATCGAGCCGCAAAAAGGCAAATTCGATTTTTCCCTCCCGGATCGCATCGTAAAACGCTTCGAGGAGGAACATGTCCAGATTTATCCCATCCTGTGTTATGGCTCATCCTGGTGGAAAGATCGAAACACCCCCCTTTCGGATCAAGATTATGAAGACTTCGGCAACTATGTCTTTGAAACCGTGAACCGCTACAAGGATCATTTCACATACTGGTCGGTTTGGAACGAACCCAATATCGTTCCCTTCTGGACCCCCGAACCTAACCCTGATGATTACGCCCGCCTCCTGAAAATCGCTTATACGCAGGCGAAAAAGGCAGACCCCGATTGCAAAATCTGCGCCCCCGTGATCGCCCCTCTTGGCGCATGGGATAAAAAATTCACCGAACGTCTCTTCCAACTCCAGTGCCTCGATTATATCGATGTGTTCGATTATCACTATTACAGAAACAATCCGCCGGAGGATGAAGTTCCTGATGAAATCGCGGATATCAAGGCTTTCATGCGCCGATTCGGAGAAGAAAAACCGATCTGGATCAGCGAATCCGGCGTTTCCGGATACGTAGAGGATAAAGAAGCCGCCTACAAAAAACAAGCCGCTCTCATGGCGCGCAACCAGCTCCTTGCCCTTTCCTGCGGCGTCAAACGCTTCTTTTATTTCGATCTCCAGAACTGGAATGACAAACCCGGGGAATCCTGGGATAGCAAACTCGGACTCGTCGAAGCGGGCGGAATGAAAAAACCCTCCTTTCACGCTTATAAAACCATGGTGAAGGAAGTGGATTATAAAAAGTTCGTCGGTAGAATCCGGCGGCCTGAGGAAGGGTGGGATGGCGTTTTGATTTTCGATCCCAAACGCCGGGAATTCATTCTTGCAGCCTGGTGCGCCGGGCTTGGAAATACAAAAAAGCTGGATTTTTTCTGCGAACCCGTGGATGTGAAAATCGTGCATCCTTACGGTGAGGTGGAAATGAGACCACTCGAAGAACCCCCAACCCCGGAACAGTTCACCCGCGCCGTGAGCGTGGAGATCGATCAGAATCCGCGCTTTATCCATTCCGTTGATCCCTTCATCTACCTCCACGAGGCAGGAACCCGCCTTTCTCCTGAAAAGATCGCCATGAATCCAGGGGAAACAGTCGGCTTCCGCCTTCAATCTACCCTTGTTTCCCATCCGTCCGATATCGAGAATATGTTACCTCCGGAAATATCCATTATCAAGAAAAACATTCCCAAAGGCCTTGAGTGGGATCAAAAAAACGGGGGACTCACGGCTTCAAATGATATTTCCCCCGGATTAAAGACTTTGTCCGCCACAATCAGGGCGCAGCAGCCCTTTAAATTCGACAGGCGAACCCATGAATTCAAAACCTCAGCAATCGTGGAGATCCTGCCTTTGATGACACTGGAGCTGCGGCCTTTCATGGATAACCGCGAACTCAACGCGCAAGTCTCCATTGTCAATCAATCCTCACGTGATCTAAAAGGCAATATCCGCATCGTGGATGCCGCATCCGCTTCCGATATATTTCCCCATCCGGATTCCGTGACAATCCAAAAGGGAACCACCTGGAAACAGGATTTGCCCCTTGATATTTCCCTGGTTCAAAAATATGAAAATCCCGCGCAATGGAATCTCAGGTTTCAGGATCGGGAAAGCCGTCCGTTCCATATTCATGTTTCGCCGCTTGCCGATCAGGCGCCGGTTATTGATGGCAGCCTCGATGACTGGAAGGATGTAAAACCTCTTGTCATTAATCGTAAGGAGCAGATGACGCGCGGCGCTGAATCCTGGAATCCAAACGACGCATCCGGCGAGGTTTATTTCCGTTTTACCCCTGATCTTGTCTGCGTTGCAGCCCGCGTTACGGATGACGATCCGGTTTTCAATCCTAGTGAACCGAAATTCCTGTGGAAAGGCGATGCGCTCGAGATTTATCTTGGTTTCGAAGGACCTGCCAGGAGAACCGTTCTAAATAAAAAGTATGATTTTCAGATCGGCGTTGCTCCAACCTGTTCCCTTGATAAACCCATTGTTTTCCTCTTTCACGAGGATCGCATCCTCGAAGAGGCGAAGGTTGAAGCGCGGAAGACGGATAACGGTTATATCCTCGAAGCCTCCATTCCATTAAAGGAATTCGGCGAGGTGAAATTATCCGAAGGAACGCTTCTTGGACTCGACGCTGCGATCAACGATCTGGATAAGGTTGACTGGGCGCCTGCGGGAAACGATCCCGGCTGCGCCCTGATGTGGAACGGCACCATCCGCAACTGGATCGACCCCTCCAACTGGGGCATGACAATACTCCGGGAAAAGCCATGAGATTAAAAAATATGGTGGGAAAATAAAATTATAATATAATGAATTTAAAGGTGGCGTAGAGGAGCAATCCTATTTTATTTTATTACT
>JAFGFK010000260.1 GCA_016931135.1 Candidatus Sumerlaeota bacterium
GGGAAAATGCCGGGAGCGCCTATATTTATCTCGGATCTCCCACAGGTCCATCAAGTTCGGCAGATTGGACTGAACATTATACGCTAACGGACGGCAATTTCGGCAAATGCGTTGCCGCAGCAGGGGATGTGAACGGCGATGGCTTCGCGGATGTGCTGATCGGCGCCCCAGGGTATAAATCGAGCGACGTAAAATACGGAAGGGCGTATCTTTATCTTGGAGGAGGAGGAAATGGACGCCTCTCCCTTCCCCAGCAGATGGTTGCAAATTCCTCAAAAATCGTCGGCAAAATGGGTAAAACGGACAACACTGGATGTGGATTACAACTGATGAAATTTTCTCCATTTGGCAGAGGTAAGGTGAGGACTCAGACAGAATTCAAGACCTTGGGAACTCCCTTTGATGGATTGAACCTCTTTACTTCCAATTGGTATGATCTTGCCAATAATACATCAATTTATTCTATCGGCCTTTGGTCAACTGAAAACATTGTCTTCCACTGGCGCATGCGTAATTTGTATCATCCCGTAACGTGTCCCTGGCAAAGTCATGGACCCTGGATCACCATCCCCTGGAACGGCTGGGAAGAAGGAGACCTGCGATTAGGTCCTGATGAGACTCCCACCCTGCAAGACATTATCAATTACCTCCTGGGAAAAAGCCATTACCCGCATGACATCAATACGGATGGCAAAACCGATGCCGGGGATGTTATAGAACACCTTCTTATTAACAATTAGGCAGTATATGACGCATATTCAGAAATTGAATTTTATCTTTGCGCTCGCGTTCATGCTCGTAATCGCACAGGTTTTCTCACAGGGGATTCGGAACGAAGAACCTGTCAAGATCATTCTGCCGACATCCGAGCGTGCGCCGCAGGAATGGCGTTATACCTTCCATGCGCCGCCTTCCGATTGGATGAGTCCGGATTTTGATGACTCGAACTGGGAGAAAGGGCTTGCGCCTTTCGGGGGCGCCGGCAATACTATATGGAAAACGCCCGGCATCTGGCTTCGTAAAACGCTTCCTCTCACCAGGGAAACTCTTCCTGAAAATCCCTGCGCTGTTTTTTTTCACGATGAGGATATCAGTGTTTATATCAATGGAAATCTTGTACTTCATTATCCGGGATTCACCACGCGTTATATGAAGGCGAAAATCCGCGCTGATGCGTTCATAACCGGAAACAATATCATTGCGATTCACTGCGTTCAGACAATCGGAGGTCAGGCGATAGATTTTGGCGTGATCGATCTGCCCCTTGAATCGCGCATCCGGAGAACCGCGCAGGTTCGCGTGAATTTCGACATTAAAGCGTCTCCTGATCTCATCAAGGATAAGTTCAATGTCTATAACTGCCCGTATTTCCGCATGGACCGCTGGTTCAGGGATATCCATCTCCTGAAAGAATTGGGTTGTTCTTCTTTGAGATACGATCCCACATGGGGAGGGCATAATGTGGGGATTGATCTGAATTCCCCCCAGATCAGCGGAACAGCGGATCATCTCATCTATAACTTTACCGACTTTGACAAACTTACGAATTCCCTTCTGGAGATCAAAGTCGCCCCCATGTACGTGATGGCATACACCCCGCAACCTCTGCAGCGCGAGAAAGGCGTATGGGGCGACAAACCTGCGGATATGGACGCCTGGCAGCGCTTATGCAGCGATTATGCCGCGCACTGGCGGGAAGCGGGAATGAAAGTCCCCTTTTATGAAATCTGGAATGAACCGGATAATCCGCCTTTTTTCTTCCGGGGAACCATAGCGGAATATTGCGAGATATATCAGCGGGGCGCAGCCGGGATCAAACAGGGAGACCCGAACGCTTTAGTTGGGGGACCCGCCATTGCAGCCCTTAATCATAATGACTCCTGGCTCTATGGCTTCCTCGATTATGTATCGTCACACAAATTGCCCCTCGATTTTCTCTCGTTTCACAACTATGGCGATCCTGAACCGATCATCAAAAAAGCGCAAATCTGCCTCGCAAAATATCCCGATTATGCCCATATCCCTTTAATGATGACGGAATACAATTCCTTTGTTCCCCTGACGAATGACTTTGTGGAAGGCGGAAGAAGCGAGCTGCACTGGGGCGCGCCTTATCTTCTTCATGACTTCAAGAAATTTTTGAATTATCCTAAGGTAATCAAGGTCTATTGGGCGATGTTCAACGATCCGGATACTATGGAGCGATGCGGACTGGTCAGTTTGGATGGACATCGAAAGGCAGCGTTCAACGCCTTTAAAATATACATGGATATGCCTGTACCGCGGAAAAAGGCGGATAGCGATGCGGAGGATGTGGAAGTCATGGCTTCCTGCGATTCCAGCGGCGCGGGAGCTGTTATCTGGAATCGCTCCTCGTTCGATTATATCACAACCATCACCCTTTGCGGGATTCCCTCGAATTTAGACATATTACGTATTTATCAAATAGATAAAACGCATGCAAGTTATTATGACGATCCGCGAAGCGAGACAATGGAACCTGTAGAGAAACATTTCCTGAAAGAGAAAAGACAATTCCAATGGAACGGCGTGGTTCCCTTTGGAGGAGTGGCGTATTTCACAGTGAACAGGGATCAGTGATCAGTGAAAAAAATGGGATTTGCAGGTTGCAGGTTGTGGGTGGAAGAGAAATTACATTCTCCATTCCGCATTCTAAAATCAAAAATCCAAAATTAGAACTCCGCATTTCCCGGGAAGCGAGGGAAGGGTATGACATCGCGGATATTCGCCATGCCTGTGAGGAATTGGAGTCCGCGTTCCAATCCCAAACCGAACCCGCTGTGAGGCGCCGTGCCGAACCGCCTCGTATCCAGGCGCCACCAGTAATTATTCTCTTTCAAAGTTAATGAGGAAGGATATGATTGGCGCATAAAA
>JAFGFK010000261.1 GCA_016931135.1 Candidatus Sumerlaeota bacterium
AAGCGGATGGGTCCGTTCAATAATTTCTGGGCAAAGATAACGCTGAGGAAACCGGCGGATTCCTCTTCCGCCAGGAACGCCTTGTAGAAGGATGGTATGGCGTCGATCCGTCGTGGTTCCAGTTTGCCGTTGCGTCTTTTTTCCTGAAGGATTTTGAGGGAATCTTCCATGGAGAGCCTGGTCGCCATGTCTTTCAGTTCGGGGAATGATTTCAGCATAATAATCGAGTTTTCATGTTCGACATGAATGAGTTCGGCTGCGACAAAGCGGGAAATGGAGACCTGAGGCGAACCGAGCTCGATGGAGTAGATCGGGAGATAACAGGCGGAACCGGTGGAAAAGAGGGCTTTCAAAAGCGGTAGTTTATCGCGTGCGGGGAGTTTATAATAATCCTCGAGCCAGATGCGTCCCACATCGAGGGGATCGATCTGTTGCCAGAAGGCATCGAGAAAATAGAGGAATTTCTTGATGAATTCATCGCTCTTTCTGGATTCAAGAAGGATATGTTTGCTTTCCTGGTGAAGAAGGAGAAAGGCGGCGAGGCGGGAGCGATGGAGGTCCGAGATATTCGGGGCGTTGAGGAGTTTTTCCGCAGATTGAGCGACCTTGGGGGTGGCGTATTCGGAAAGGAGAAAGAGGGCGAGGTTGCTCACCTCCCCTTCCTCCTCCATCATGATATCGAGGAGCAGTGAAGGGGTATTTTTATCCTTGAGCCCGATCTTTTCTTTCAGAATGGGAAGGTCTTCAAAGGGGCATCCCTTATCGAGGAAAGTTTTCAGGAGATGATGAAGATTTTTCTTCCGCTCATTTCTCTTGATCAATGTATCGTCAATTTTTGCCATCAACCGATTCCTTGCGTCATATTCGTGATCCGGAATTATGGAGCCAGATCAACTCCAATCCCCTGAGCGTAAGATAGGGATCAAAAAGGTCTACGAGGGGAATTTCCTTGACCAATTCCACGGCGCCGCCTCCGGTAACCGCCACTTTTGTCTTATATCCCGCCTCATCCCATATACGTCGGATCAGTGTTTCCACAGCGCCGATGGTACCGTAGAAAAGTCCGGACTGCATGCTGGCGACGGCGCTGGCGCCCAGAACGCGCGGGGGACGAATCAGGGAGATGCGGGGAAGTCGGGAGGTGCGTTTGAACAGGGAATCGGCGCTCATTTCCTGCCCGGGCATGATGATCCCGCCGGCATAGGCGCCGTCGCGATCCACGAGATCGAGCGTAATGGCTGTGCCGAAATCCACGATAATCACGGGCGCGCCCAGGGCGGCTTTTCCGCCAACCGCGTTAGCGAGGCGGTCCATCCCGACTTCCTGTGGATTATCATAGCGGTTAACCAAACCGATATCCGTATCATGCGTCATAACGAGGGGATCGAAATGGAACAGGCGATTGACGGTTTTCTTGAAATTCCATGTCAGATGAGGGACGACAGATTCGACGATGGCGCCCTTCACCTTTTCCAGATCGAGGTTGTCCATGGAAAAGAGATTGGAGAGGATGACAGCGTATTCATCCTCGGTTTTTTTCAAATCCGTGGAAATCCGCCAATGAGAAATCAGGTTTTGATCGGAAAATACGCCTGATGCGATATGAGTATTGCCGATATCGATTGTGAGAAGCATACGCGCGCCTTTCAAGAAAGAAATATTATATGACAGTTTAAGAGAATCAACTTTTTTTCTTCAATATTTTCCTTTGCAAGAGATATTCGCGGAGGGCGTCCTTCCAATGGCGGAGAGGGGGGATGCCCAAACCAACGAGCCTGGGGGACGCCAGAACGGAATTCATGGGTCGTTTGGCGGAACGGGGGAACTCGGCGGAGGTGACGGGAACAACCGTGATGTTTGATTCGCCAAGGATTTCAAAAACCGCCGCGGCAAGTTCAAACCAGGAGCAGGCGCCTGAATTGGTCAGATGAAATACGCCATATTCCGGAAGCGTAAGGAGTTGTTCGAGCGTGGGGGCGAGGTCAAAGGTAAAAGTGGGGCATCCCATTTGATCCGATACAACTTTCAGGGTATTCCGAGTCAGGGCAGCGCGCAGTATCTTTTCGATGAAATTGGTTCCGGCGATTCCCGAAAGTCCGTGCAGCCAGGATGTCCGGCAAATCTTATGCCGCGGAACAAGACGGGTTACCGCCTTCTCCCCCAGGAACTTGGATTCGCCGTAAACATTCAGGGGATGGGGAGCGTCTGTTTCCACATAGGGAGAATTCTTTGCGCCGTCAAAGACATAATCCGTACTGATATAAACCAGTTCGGCGTTGATTTCGGCGCAAGCCTGGGCGATATTCAAAGTTCCCTGATGATTGACCGCCATGCAGACATCTCTCTCGCTTTCCGCGCGATCAACAGCCGTGTAAGCGGCTGTATGAATCACCACGTCGGGTTTGCGGGAATGGAGGACGCTGCGCACCTGTTCGGGATTGACGATATCCATATCATGAATGGTGGAAGGAATCGTAGGGTAACGGGCATTTTCCAGAAAGGAAACCAGGTCCACTCCCAACATGCCATCCGCGCCCGTGACAAGAATCGTTTTCATTTCACCACCGCAAGTTTTGATTGAAAACACGATATAATAGTCTGCAATGAGGAAAAGGGGAGTCAATTCCTTTTTAGGATTTTTACAGGGTTTGCCCCCGATTGTCCAAGATAGAATTCAGACATGCGCCCGTACGCTGCGGATTTCTTTGAATAAACTTGACAGCAGAGTTACGAAGGTTGAAGAGGGAACATTCAAGATGTTTCAAAAGGGAGATAAAAAAGAATGTGTTATAAATCGGAAACGGACCTGAAGAACACAAGGATACTTTCGAGCGATCCTGTCATTGTCATCACCACAATTGACAAGAACGGAGTGCCGAACACGGCAGCCGTTGGATCGTATCTGCGCATCGGCTCTACAATCATCATAGCGATTCATGAGGAAAGCCACACCTATCACAATATTCTCGAAACCAGGGAATTTGTGGCGAATGTTCCGGGGCTCAAGGATCTGGAATCCATCATGCGGGTAAGCCGCGATTACCCGAAGGGAGTGGACGAGATCAAGGCTTCCGGACTCCGCGCGGAACCCAGTCTGAAGGTGAAACCGCCCACGATTGTGGAATATCCGGCAAGCGTGGAATGCCAGTTGAAATGGACCAAACCGGAGGGAACGCATGCGCTTCTGGCGGGAGAGATGATCTGCGGGAAGTGTGATGACGCCTATCTGGATCCGATGGGTCATTTCGATCAGGTGAAGGCGGGGGTGCTTCATATTGTCCGATATCCGGACCCGGTTTACATAGTGGCGGACCGTTATGTACAGGGAATCGAGCAAATGAAGTAGGCTTCATTTCAGGTAACAGTTTATCTCTATGAAAAACGCCCAACAATTTTGAAGACGTTTTGGTAACGGAGTCAGGATGTGTCTCCGGGATCAGGCGAAGAAAGAGAAGGCGTCATGAATGGCGGCTTCAGCCGGAGCTGCGGTAAGATGCTGAAATACAAAGAAAGCGCCCGCAGCGGCGAGAGCCAGTATGATAATCAGAGCAAGATAAAAAACACAGCGTGAAAGGAGGGAATCGGTAGCGGTCATTCTGTCTTTGAGCGTCGTGATGAAATTGCCCCGAGAGCGATTGATTTCCTCCATCAATTGGGATTTGGACTTTTCGAGTTGGGACCAGGAAGGGAATTCCGGCGTGGTTTTGATTTTATCAAAGAGAGGTCCCAGTTCCTCCAACTCCCTGTACAGGGATTGTTTCTCGCTGTGAACGACAAACCGCGATTCTTCCTTTTGCGGCGTTTTGAGATTTTGAAACTCATGACCAGACTTTTTTTCCATTTTATCCGCTCCAGAAGAGTAATTTCATGAAAAAAGCGAATGTCTCAGATATTCCCGCGCCCTGAAGAGATGGCGCTTTGCCGTTCCTTCGGCGCAACCCGCCACCACGGCGACTTCCCTGATCGACAGATCGGCAAAATACCTGAGAACAAAACAATGGCGCTGCATTCCCTTCAAACGATTGATAGCGTCATAGATGCGCATCCGGAGTTCCTTTTGCTGGAGTTTTGTCAGTGGGGTTTTGGATTCCACCCCCTGGGAAATGAGCGCAATTTCCCTATCCAGATCTTTGTTATCGCCGGCGTCGATCCGATTGGAATGATGTTTCGCCTCCCGCCTGATATAATCAATGGACGTATTGACCGCGATACGGTGGAGCCACGTGGAGAATTTCGCCTTTCCTTTCCAGGAACAAAGAGATCTGAAAGCGCGAAGGAAACACTCCTGCGTTACATCCAGGGCGTCGTCGTAATCGCCTGTAAGGTTCCATGCCATGCCGTAAACCAATCCATGATAGATACCGAAAATTTCCTCGAAACGCTCTTTATTTCCCGAGAGGATATCCTGAACGATTGCTCGAACCTTTTCTTCGGAAATATCGGCGTATCCTTTGTTTGTTACATTTATTTGGACGTTATCAAGTTCCATTGGTTGACATGATCCGAACTTTTTTGGGACATATTGTCGATTTACACCAAATAATATTATGTTTATAGGGAATTCAAAAAGCCCTGTCAATGTTTGCCTCAATAAAAAAAGATTACAATTTCATTGACTAAGTATTTTTCAAAATTTTATAAGACCATAAAGGTAATACAGGTATAACACACGTTTTATAACAGGTATTTTTATGAACTCGAGAATTCTTCAAGATTTCCCGGTTTTCCTATCGATCCTATTATTTCTTTCCAGCTGCTCATGGCTGAATCCGGAGAAAGAGGATCGATCATTCCCAATCCAGAAATACGCGTCTTTTCCCGTTACAGAGTTATCCCTTTCGGGTCGATTCCGTTATATGAGAGATCCCGAATGCATGGGAATCCTGAAATCCTATCACACGCCATCTTTCAATGACGCGAGCTGGGGGGAAATCGAGGTGGCGGAATCCGGCGAATCCCTGGATACTATAGAACAGGCGATCGTGAACCGTAAGGACGCCGAACATAAAAGCGGATTTGCGTGGTACAGAAAATGGATCGATATTCCCCGTGAATGGGAGGGGGAGAAACTGGAGATACGACTTGGGAATACAGCCGATCCTTTTATCTGTTTCTGGAATGGAGAAATGATAGGTGAAAAAAAGGAGTTGTCTTATGAAAACAAGATTCCGGTTCCGGATAATCTTGTCCGGTTTCAAAGTTCGAATCTTCTGGCGATCAGGGCATGGGACAAGTTGGGAGAGGGGAACTATATCGAAGGTCCCATAATCCTGATGCCTCGTTTCCCCTGGGATGAATTTGACCTTGTCGTGAACGCGCAAAAGAATAATTTTGTCTATGACATTTATACCCCCATCCAGTTGGACTTGATCTTTCGCAATCCCTTTGAAGAATCTCTGGATATTCTTTTAAAAATGCGGATAAGGGATTTTGACGATCTCACGGTTTACAATGAACAGATTGCAATAGGATTGAACGGACAAACGCCTACCAATCTCATCATGGATCTTCCCCCTCTTCCTCCGGGACATTATCGTTGCCGATTCGATATCGTTACCGATAAAATAAAACTCGAAGACTTCGAGTTTTCCATTGCAGTAATCGGAGGGCGGATTGTTTACGAAGAGAGGGAACGATCGCCATTCGGTATATGCGGGCTAGACTTGACCGCTCAAGATCGTGAAAGGAGCGAAGCGGAGGAAAATCATTTTATTCGTCTTCAGAAGATGACGGGCGCCGCCTGGAACCGCTCCATATTTTCGTGGAGAACGATTGAGCCCGAAATGAAGGAATGGGATTTCACCTTTGCGGATCGGATCATTGAGCGTTATAATCTATCCGATATATCCCTTTTCATCAATCTTGCCCGCCATTTTGTTCCGGGTGACGCCGGAGTGGATGAAGTCATCAGGGAATACGCGCAATACGCCAGAATCATGGGGAGTCGCTACAAAAACCGGGCGCATTTCTGGGAAATCGCTTATAAACCCAATAATCCCGAATACTGGTCGTATGAGCCTTATGTCGAGTCTTATGCGCGTCTTTTGAAGACTTCGTATCACGCCATCAAGCAATCAGATGAAGAAGCGATTATAATCGGCATGGCAACCCGAGGAACCGATCTTGAATATATTGAAAAGGCGCTGGCGGCAGGCGCGGGAGATTATATGGACATTCTTTCGATCCATCCCGAACCAACCGATTCGCCTGTAAAAAAGACCGGGGAATCCGACCTGGATAAAATACGGAGTCTCCACGAGATAATGGAACAGCAGGGATTCCGGAAGCCTGTGTGGATCACGGAATGCGGGTGGCAGGGCGTGGGACCGGTTTCCGAAAGACTCCAGGCGGAATATCTGGTCAAATTCCATATAGGGACGCTGGCGGAAGGAATGGCGGATAAGATATTCTGGCGCAATCTCGTGGATGGATGGGAATCCCCATTTTCCCGAAGGGGATATTACGGACTTTTCCATAACGACTACGCGCCCAAACCCGCCTTTGCCGCCTATTATACCATGGTGAACAAGCTGCATGATTTCACCGCGATCAAGCGCCTTAATCTGCCGGAAGGGATATACGGATACGAGGCTCTATTCAGCGACTCCAGGAAAGTCCGCATATTCTGGACAGAAGGGGAATCCCGGACAATCGGCGTCCAGCCGGGGAGTCGGATTTTTGACATGGTGGGCAAACCCTGCGAGGAAACCGGGGGACGGATGCTGATTGACAGAAACCCGCGCTATGTTGAAGGAGAATGGGATTGAATCAAAAAGACATTTCAATTCATAAGGAGGAACCTAAATGGTACTTGCGCACAAATCCAAGGATCCTGTTTACAAGAAGCTGAAAGAAACCATAATCAAGGAGATACAAAACGGCACGCTCAAGGAAAATGATACGATTCTTTCAGAACGGCTTCTCACCGAGAAATTCAATATCAGTCGAATTTCGGTACGGAAAGCCGTTTCGGAATTGATTGAAGAGAACTATCTATACACGATTCCCGGCAAGGGGACTTTTGTCAAGGGTTTGACGTCAAAATTCGTACCTCCTGCAAGAAGGACGAACAACATCGGTTATATTTTCTGGAGCGAGATTCCATCGGTGATCAGCATACCCTATTTTGCGCACATTATCCGAGGGGCGGAAAAGGAGAGTTTGAAACACAACTATCATCTTCTCATTTCAACCATGAGCGGAACGACAAGTCCGGGGGGAAGAACGCTTCCTTCCGTCATCAAACAGGGGAAAGTGGACGGGGTGATTTTGGAGGGGATCGATCTCGAGTCCTGGTTCGAAATCAACAAGGTAATCCCGTGCCTGATCATTTCCAATTATATTTGCGATCCGAACAAGACTCCCAATCTCGACCTGGTGGATTATGTAACGACAAACAACGAAAAGGCGATGAGAAACATCCTGGAGTATCTTCGGGAAATGGGGCATCAAAACATCGGCTTCATTTACCAGAATCTCTCCCACAGCAACTTTTTTGAAAGGATGCAGGGTTTTTTCACAAACATCAAGAATCTCGATCTGAAAACAAGAGACCAGTGGATAGCGAATGGCAATACGGGATATGACGCCATGGAGAAAATCCTTTCCCAATCCACGCTTCCCACGGCTGTCGTTGCGGCAAACGATACATTCGCCCTTGACGCAATCTCGGTTTGCAGGGACAAAGGACTCAACATACCTGAAGACATCAGCCTTGTGGGTTACGACGACATCCAGAGTTCACTATGGTCGCATCCCCCCCTGACGACGGTGCGGGTGCGCACCGAGGAGATGGGAAAGCTGGCGGCGAGACGATTGATAGAGAAAATAGAGGATCCGGATTCCGTATCCACCCATATTCTGGTGGGAACTGAGCTGATCGTCCGGGATTCCGTAAAGAAGATCTCATGATTTGCGGGAACAGGGGGAACGGATAACCGGTTTCTTACCGGGCGAGGTAAGCCCAATCGATGATCCTGATCGCCTGAGGGGAAGAGACAAGGACAATGGCTTTTATGACCGAACGCGCCGGATGGCGCGCCTCCCTGGAGGATCCGCCTTCCAGTTTGGTTGGGAAGTGAAACCGATTCTCGGAATAAATGGTGAAGGATCTGGATTGAACGGCGATATAAGGCGACATCTGACGCAGGGTAGCAAGGATTTCCGAATCGGATTTTCCATTTAATCCGGCATCTTCATGGGATGAATCCAAAAGAAGGTCTATCAAATCCGAGAAATTTTTGAAAGGCGCCGAAGGCGTTTGCGCGTCATCTCCGGTTTGAGCGGCTCTTTCCACCTTGTTGCGATAATGCGCCACCCGCCTTACAAGATTTTTGTCGAATCCCGGGATAGCCTGTAGAACATGCGCTGGCGCGGTATTGATGTTGACAAGGCCGAACGTCCTTTCGATCCGCTCCTGCCTGTTCTTCAAGCGATACAGATCATCCTCATCCACGCTGCCGAGGGTTTTGACGATCTCCGAGGGGCTGAATCCGGTTTGCGAACTCACCCGGAACAAATCGAGGATATGCAAATCAAGCGCGGATTTTTCCCCGGATTGGATGAAAGGCGTACTCCAGGTTACGCTTGTTTTGACAGGCTGGGCGTTTTTATCGGAAACAAGCGTATTGGAATAACCGGCAAACACATCCATCAGGTCCAGCGGGGATTCAAACAAACGATCCCTCATGACAAAAGGAGCGGAACGGACGCCGTCGGATTCGGTTTTTGAATAAGAAAAATTATTCTGAAGCGGGGAACAGAATTCCCATACAGCGCAACGAACGCGGGGATCGGTTCTCTGGAAGCTGCGTTTGACGCCAGCGAAATTGCCGGCGCTATAGGCGAAATAATCGATCAGATTGCCTTCGGAGTCTCTGAGCGAGATGACGGCGCTATCATTGGGAATCTCCATTTCGCGCTTTTCGACGATTCTTTTGGAGTTTCCGCCCTTGACAAGATTGAAAATATCATAAAAGCTGCCGTAGCCTTTCTCGTTATCCTCGGATTCGAGGTCGTTCTGGCTGTCATAATCGTCGGTAATGACGAGGAATCCGCATGGATTGACGCTACCATCGAGGATGACGGAAGCGCCGGCGACTTCCACCCTCCAGCCTTGCACGCACAAAGGTTCATCCCAGGGATTGAACAATTCAATATACTGTCCATCATCGCCATTTTCATTTTCGGTTATGGAATCGGGCCAGACTTCATTGATATAAGGAGTTTTTTCGATTCCCAGGAAAGGCGTATCGGGAGAGGATCCTTGCAATTGCGTCGGAATGGAATCGGCGTCCCGGGCATCCACGATATTGACGGCGAACTGCTTCAGAAGATTGTCATCCTTATCAGGGAAGCGGCGCTGAAGCATATCCAGTATCTCCTGTGGAGAAGCCGCGTTGATATCCACCCTCACAACAGAAAATCCTTCGATGGAACACACGGGTTCCGATGCGGAATACGCTGTGAGAAAGGGGCGAATCGCTTCGAAGATTTCAGGCGTCATGGAGGGAAGAAATTTCAGCTCATCGACGGAGAGGAATGGCGTGTCGTCCCCGTTAGGGGTCTGCGAGGGATCGGAAATGAATTCGTCGGGTTCATCGACGCCTTCCTCTTTTTCATCGATGACGCCGTCATGGTCATTATCCAGAAGGTCAAATTCCAAGCCATCCAGTTCGGTATCTTTCATTCCCTTCTGGTTGTTGTCTTTTCCATCATACTTGATATCGATGAGGATTTCTTCGGGATTATCAACAATGCCGTCCCTGTCATTATCGACGCCGTCATTGAGGAGGGAGGAGAAGGCGCTGTCGCCATCGTCGTCTTTTCCGGCGACTCCGGGTTTCTGATCCGGACCGAGCCTGTAAATCGCAATTTCCTTAGCCAGTTGAGTCGCTGGGGATGGGTCCATATTGTTTGATTCCAGGATCGAGGCGAGCGCGCGGATCATAAAGACCTCATCCGCGGCGTTGATGTTCAATTTTGCGGATTCGTCTTCAATCTGCAAATCAGCCAGGGAGTCTGTGATTCCGGGATATAATCCCTGCAAAGAGGAGAACTGGAGCGCCCAGGGTTGGGTATGGGTGGTGTAGGGGATATTGGAAGGCAGGATAAGGGACGCCATTTGAATACCCGTAGCGGCTGCCATGCGCGCCTGCAAGCCTTCCGAAAAATTGGCGGAAGAAATGGTTTCCAGTCTCGAGGTGAAGGAAAGCGTGGCTGCGACAAGGGCGAGTATCGAAAGAATAATCAACACGATGATCAGGGTCGATCCCTTTCGGGTAGAGCGCGCCCTTCCGATCAAACGGCTTGCGTTATTTGAGATTCTGATATCGTTCATCTTTCAATACCTGCTCAATATTGACGATCGTTTGCAGGGTAATGGCATCCACCCTTTGCCCGGCGCTATATTCCTGAAAAGGCGCGGCGCCGGAATACACTGTGAGGGCGACATGAACCGCTGCCGGAAGTTCGATCTGAGGATCGGGGAACATGGGGGCATAAAGGGAATCCCATGCGGTTAACCAATCCATGGGGAAACGATTCGGATCCCAGTAAAGGAAACTGATGGACAGGACATTAAAGGCGATAGGGTCCTGTTCCTCGTATCTTGTATCGGGATCGTGGGGATTATAAATGACCCGGCGTACCAGAACATTGGGTTGTCCGTCGAAAGTGGTGATCTGATATTTGACATTTTTTTCCCTGAATCCGGGATTGTTGGGATCAGGGAAAGTGATGAATTCAAGGGTATCGTTGGAGAAACGGCAGTCCTCATCTATATTGCGATCGCCGAGATCCGGGGAATTGATGAGGTTTCCCCTTTCAAATACTCCCCCATCGAGCTGGATATGAAGATCATCGTTGACAGCCGCATAATCCCCATCATTGTCATGGCCATCTCTTATCTCTTCATCCGTTCTTCCATCGAGATCATCATCGATGGCGTCGCCATAAGGCAGGTCGACGGAGGAGCCGTAAAAGAACTGGATGGGACGGCGCGGATCGATGCGAGCGGTTTTGATTTCCTGGGACATGGTATCCAGAGCGGACCTTGCATTGGTAACGGCTTCGAGTTTGGCTTCGGCGTCTTCAGAGGACTGGAGGATATAGACAAAGGTTTCCATCACGCCTGCGAGGAAGATTCCGGAGATCGTGATCGCCACGAGGAGTTCAATCAGGGTAACGCCTTTTCTGTATCTGCAGAAAAGACGAAGAAGCGTGGGATATGTAAAGAAGCGCTTCATCGATCAAACCGCAATTCATAAAGTATTTCGTTTTTTCCCCTGTATTCGAGGCTGTACATGACAATCACGCGGGGAACGTTGTAATCGTCGCGAGGATCATCGGGGTCATCCCTGGAATCGATGAGGGATATGCCGCTGAAGCAATAGGCGAAGCGGTTGTCATTGGGGAAGGTGATGATCCTCGATGGGGAACGCAAGGCGCGTATGGCGTTGATCAGATTATCGAATCGATCGTTGTCTCTTCTGATCTCCTCGGCTTTCAACTGGGCAAGGAAGGCGGCTCTGGAGACATCGCCAGCCCTGCGCTGCGCCTGAAGGCTCATGGGGAAGAAGTTAACGATCGAGATGACGCCCGCCAAAAGGATAGCGACGCTCACGAGCACTTCAAGGAGAGAATAAGCCTTGAAGGGAAACGCCCGGAAGTATCTGAAATATTTTGAATGCCTGGAAGTCATAAAATGCCTTGCTGTCATTTTCTCTCATTTTTATAAACATGCGTAAGGCCTGTGGATGGATAGACGCGAATGGCGTAATAGTTATGATAGAGGCTGCCATCCATGTTTTCCCCGATAAGATAAATAGAGACGTATTCAGAGGCGCCGTTCGGGCGAAAGAGGATGCGCACGAGTCCGGAATAATAAGAAATGTTGTTCTTGCGAATTTCGGAAAACAGAACGCCATCCGGAAGCCAGTTGACGCCGAGGAATTTGGGTTTGGCAATCTCTCCGCGTCTATCCAGTTTATCAATCCAAAACTGATTGTTTTCAATATCTATAGTCACCTCGAAATTGGCGTTTTGGTTGATAGCCAGGGCTCTTGCCGTTGACAAGGCGGTTTCAACGGTTCGCGTTCCGTTTTTTATGCTTGCCTGTTTGCGATAGGAGCTGTAAGAAACGATGGCGAATGTGGAAAAGACGCCCAATATAACAAGAACGACAACAATCTCGAGGGCGGTAAAACCGACCCTGTTGAGACGAAAAAACCTCTTGCGGCTGAAATAACTTTTTCTCAATTTTTGACCGCCAAAAAGCGATAAATCACTATAAAATTCCAACATATAATTCATGGTACAAAACGCCTTGATCGTCAAGGTTTTTTTAGACCATCCAATCATAATTCACGATAGATATCCTTTTGGATGATTCAAATGCCATTTCCAGGCGCTTTCGATAATGGATTCCAGAGCCGGATAGCGCGGATTCCATCCCAGAATCCGTTTGATCTTTTCGGAAGAGGCGACAAGCTCCGCCGGATCGCCGGGTCTGGGCTCCCTTATCTCGAAAGGAAGGCTTTTCCGGGTTATTTTATGAGCGGTTTCAATCACCTCCAGAACGGAGAAACCGGTTCCATTTCCCAGGTTGAAGACCTCGTTCGCTCCACCCTTCTCAAGATATTCCAGAGCCAGTATGTGAGCCTCCGCCAGATCAAGAACATGTATATAATCACGGATACAGGTGCCATCTCTTGTAGGGTATTGATTACCAAACACTTGGATCGAGCCGCTATCCCCCGATGCAAACCTGAGGACAAGGGGGATAAGATGGGTTTCGGGATCATGATCCTCTCCATACTTTTCGGAAGCGCCGGCTGCATTGAAATATCTCAATGCCACGCATCGAAGATTATAGTTTTGGGAGACATCCCAAAGGAGTCTTTCAAAGGCAAGTTTCGTATTGCCATAAGGATTGGTTGGAATCGTAGGATCATCCTCCGTGATGGGTGAATGAATCGGCTGCCCGTAAACCGCCGCCGTAGAGGAAAAAATAAAGTTTTGCGCGCCCGAAGAAATTGCGGACTGGAGGAGAGAAACGCCTTTGGTGAGATTGTTGTCATAATAGGCAAGGGGATTGCGAACGGATTCTCCAACAAGACTCAGCGCCGAAAAATGCATGACGCTCCTGCAGTCATAGCGTTTCAAGGTCTGTTCCAGAAGCGCCCGGTTCCCGTGATCGCCCTGGATAAAGGGAACATGATCGGGAACAGCGGCGCGGTGTCCCCGGGACAGGTTGTCATAGACAATCACCCTGCGACCATGTTCCAACAGCCTTTCCACTGTAATGCTTCCAATATATCCGGCCCCCCCGATAACGCATACTGTCATGATATATCTGTCTCCTTCAAGAGAATAGAATCAAGGACCGACAAAAAGGGGAAGTGATTTGTCCCTTTCCTCCTCATCGGAATCTCTGGAAACGTCAATCAGCGTTCTGATTGTGGCGGCTCCCATGGAGGACTTTTGAAAAGGCGATTTCAGTTCCATGGTAAAGTTGATATCCCAATCCATATCTCCCCCGATCTTGCCATCTTCATACTGTTCCTTATGAACGTCTCTTTTAAATCCAATCATCAGGGAAGCGAGGAAATCATGGAGGTCTCTTTTAATGAGAGCGCCGATATAGGAAAGACCGTTATCCGCAATGCGTTCCTTGAAAACCGCGCGTCCCTCCACGATATATTTGGGTCCGATTTTCGCGCCCAGTACGCCTGAAATATCCAATTCAGGATCATATTCGCTGAAGCCGTTGCTATACGAGGAATCCTCGCCTTCGGAAATCGTGCGATGACTGGAGAGCGTCAGCTTTGTCCACCAGAATTTGCTGCGGGGGATGTACTGGGCGTTCAGGATGCCATAGATATAATCCATGGTTGTTTCATTCGGATCAGTGGGATCCAGGTTCTGCCTGCCGGAATATCGCGCGGACGTATCCAGTTGGAAGGTTTCCGGATTATTGACATATTTCAATCCCAGAGAAGTGAAATATAATTCCTCGTCGGAATAAATATCCTTTTCGTTCTGTAGATTATATCCTGCATCGAGTTTTGAGCTGATATTGGGATAGAGGAGGTAATGATGGAAGCCGGAGCTGATCCAGCGCCTGGGGAGGCGGAAATTGTAAAGATCGTGCCGGGAAAGCCCGTTTCCTATGGATTCATAAAATTCACCCAGAGAGTCTTTCGTACCTTCCCGGATATCAAAGCGAATCCAGCCGTTGAGGTAATTGGCGATACGCCCGTGAAGATAAAGGGCAAGATCGGAATAAAGATAGTATTTTTCGACATCGTCGAGGTTTTTCCTGCGCCAATCTTCCAGTTCCTCGGCTGTTGTCAGGAGATTCCCGTGATCATCGTAATGACGTCGCCCTACGAGAAAGACGTCTTCATCCAGGAATGTCACACCCCCATCTTCCGAAGGAAGATCATAAGGGAAAACCGTTCCATCGGGGAAATCATAATCAAAGTCATACTGTTCCCGAACCATAGAAGAAGCGCCGAATCCGATCCTTGTGGTGAAGGTATAATTTCTCGATAAACGGATGCGGTGGAGAATTCCCTGGTACAAATCCGCCCCCCTCACCCAGGCGTCATCATCTCTGTCAACGGTATTCAAGCCTTTATCCAGGTTATTGACGATATTCAGATCGGTAAAAGTATAAAAGGGCAAAGTTCCAAGTTTGAGGTAGTTGGAGGAAACGGACGCTTGAGGAAGGCGTTGAGAAACAAGCCCGTAACGATCCCGCAAATATCCCTCGTATTCCTCGACCTCCTCGCGCCGGAAGGGATCGATGTCGAAATCGCGGTCGTTATCGTCAGGATCAGCGAAATTGGTTATACGATCCCGTCCTATTCGATGTCTGACGTTAAAATAGAGCCGGATCATGTATTGTTCTCTCTGATAGTTGAGCGCGGATAAGACATTGCGTTCCGGGACCCGGTTTCGCCTGGTTTCATTAAATCTGTCGAGGAGATCGTAATAGACGTCGGGATCGCTCATTTCATCGATTCCCAGTTGGAAGGAAAGCCTGTTCGAAATGCGGCTCCGATGTTCGACATTGACAATCCAGCGTTTGAAGGATTCGACATCTTCGATTTCGTCGGGATCGGAATAATCTTTTATTTCGAACTTGTTATCGGAGACGCCATAAAGGTCGATCATGCCCCGGTGGCGATCATATTCAAAGAGGTACTTGTACTTGCCTCCCATTCCGATCCCCCTCTTGGAGAAGAAATCCATATAGGCGCTGAAATGCCCGTTGGATTTTTTCACCCAGTCATCTTCATCATGAATATCCGGTTCCTGTTCCTGGTGGTAGTAATCATAGGCTATGCGGACATATCCTCCCAATTCGCTGGCGTATCCCACATAGAAAGACCAGGGGAAGCTCTCCTTGAGAGAGCGGGTATAGACCGGAAGATAGAAGACGGGGATGTTCCAGATGTAGAAAATCGCTCCTCTCAGGAAGATCCGGTCATCGGGATAAAGCAGGATTTCGCTGCACCGGATACGGTAATGGGGAACGGGGAAATCGCACGTGGTATAGGAGGAGTCGCGGAACAGGGCTTCCCTGGGTTTATAATTATCGGTCTGGCCAAGGAGTTGAAAAGTGGGGATTTCCTTCTCATCCGGATCACTGTGAATGAAAATGTGCCTTCTTCTTCCGCTGGCGCCGTAAGCATAACCGCGTCCCCTGTCCATGCTGTACCATAGAGAATCCGCCTTGTATTCGTCCTCCCTGGTTTTCAATATGATATCGCCATAAGCCTGAACCTCGTTAAGGCGCACATCATAAACGAGGCGATCCGCCTCCAGATAAACATCCTTATACCACACTCTGGTTCGCGTTCTGCCGTAGATGAAATTGCTTTCTTCGTCATAATCGAGAAATTCCTGTGAGGTAATGCGTAAAATGGGTTGCTCGCCTTTTTTCGCGGGAGCGAAAGGGATACTGACGGCAATCCCATCCTTGTTTTCAGGCGCCATGCCTGACACCTGAGGTATGACGATTTCCTTTTCCTTTGCGGGAAGGGGAAGGGTAGTATTCGTTTCCTCAGGAAAAACGTCGCAGAGCGTCCCCATTATTATCAAGACAATGACAATCCGGGCGATTTGAGATACAATGCCGGTCTTTTGCCATGAGAAAGCCGTCATTTTCCGCCTCATTTCAAGGACTGGAGAAAAATCAGGATACTCCCAATGGAACCCAGTACAATATTGGGAGAAAAGATCGCCAGGGGCGCCAGGGGATGCCCCACATCGCCGAGGGAGGAGCCCCATTTCATCAATAAATAATACAAAAAGAGCAATCCAAATGACAGGGCATAGCCAACAGACTTGCCGGAAGGGCGGACATAGATAGCCAGTGGCATTCCGATGAGGATAAAGGTCAGGCAGGCAAGGGGATTGGAGAACCGTTGAAGAAGGGCGACGCGCGCTTTATTGTATCTTCTATTCTTCAAGCCCCTCCCCTGTCTTAATTGTTCTACCAATTCGGGAAGGGTCATATCCTTGTTTTTTTTCCTGGAAAGCGTTTCCTTCATCTTATCCAGGGTGGGATTGAACGATCTGGTCAGTTCCTTGAAGAACATCATGTTATTCTGGGCGGGATTCCTGCGGTCCAGGGGATGAAGGGAACCATTATAAAGCTGGAGGCGTATCATCCGGGAGTCGTTATCGGCAATGATGCGTCCTTTTTCCGCCAGGAGGATTGTCTCTTTTTTCCGTTTGGATGATTCATCCTTTTCGCCTGTGATTTCACTCATCTTTGAAACGAGTTTCATGTGGATATTCAGCATATCCGTACTGTAGGGGTCTCTGGAACCAAAATAAAACGTAATATCCACATCCCCGGATTCGAGTTCATCATAAAAACGTCCGGGTCTCAGGGTGTTGAACAGCTGGAATTCTATCTGGTACAGATAATCCAGGCTTCTGAAATTGAGATTGGGAACCAGGGAATAATTTATGGCGAACATGGCGAGGCTGAGAATCAAACCGGTAATCACCACAGGTTTAAAGACGGTAAGGATGTGGATGCCGCTAGTGCGGATTGCGAGGATTTCGTTATCGGAAGCGAGGCGTCCAAAGGAGATCAGAACGCCAACCAGGACTGCGCAGGGAATCGTGAACGAGAGAAGCGAAGGAAAGAGGCAGAGGGCGAACTTTCCCACAAGGACCGGATCGACTCCCTCACTTAAAAGAATATCGGCAAGGCGAAAAATCCTGGTAATAAAAAGCAGGAAAGTGAAGAACAACAGACCCAGGAGGGTAGGTCCAAAAAGTTCCTTCAGGATATAACGTTTCAGAATCGTCACAAATAAGATGTCCTTTAATTTACGCAAAAGTCGGAGTACGAAACAACAAGAACCTTCTTATGAACAAGAGAGGGCATGAGTGTCAACCTGGAAATTCAAACGGAAGGAATAATAGGCGCCCGGTGGTTTTTTCGGGATACGGGATAATGTTAGTCGAAAAAAAGAGGCGCTTCAGATTACATTTCAATTCCCCTGCGAGCTGGAACGCCCTTTTGAAAATAGTGTTTCACTTCGCGCATGTGGGTGACCAGGTCCGCCATTTTGACAATCCGGGCATGGGCATGACGTCCGGTCAGAACCAGTTCCACAGGATCGGGTTTTTCCCGGAGGAATAGGATCAATTCATCAACCGGCATCAATCCCATATAGACCGCAATATTGATTTCATCGAGAATAATCAGATCATACTGATGGGAAAGGAGGGCTTTGCGAACCTCATCGAATCCCTTACGAAAAGCCGAGATGTCCTGAGCGCTCGGTTTGCCTTTGATAAAATGCCGCTTCCCGAACTGTTTGATGACAATATCGGGATGGAAACGGGCGAGGCTGCGGCATTCGGAATATCTTCCGCATTTCAGGAACTGTGCGATGAATACGGTCTTTCCCGCTCCCGCTGCGCGAAGCGCCAATCCCAGAGCGGCCGTTGTCTTACCCTTGCCGTTTCCGGTATAAACCTGAATATATCCCCTCATAGCGTTTCAACCCTTGTAACATTTCAGCTCAGGAGAAAGGGACAAATACCGGGAATTCATACGGAAAGGAAACGCTGGATATAATCCTGGAACACCTGGCGATCCCGTTCCGAGCCCTCGGAAAATTCGACCTCCACGATTTTATTTTTCTTACCGGAGATCATCTTGTTTTTGACTTTTGTAGCCTTGCCGAGAAGCCGAACCGTATGATTGTGTTCCGGCAGGGGGATTGTCATTTCATAAACGCTGTTTTCAAGAAAGAAATTCTGGGAGGGGACAGGAACGCCCGGGATGGCAAGCTCGCCAAAATTCAGAATTATGCCGGTTTCACTCAGGTTCACGGTATTGGCGTAATAATATTCCGAACATTTTTCTTCCCCTGTTTCGTCAAGAAATCGAACGGAAACCAGGAGTTCTTTGCGTCCCTTGGATTTTGCCGGTTTCTCCACGGAAGCGGCGAGTTTTTCCGGTTCCGGCGCGGGAATTATTTCCCTGTTCGCCATTTTTTTCAGAAAATTGTCATAAAGCCCCTTCGTTGATTCCGAAGAATCCATGAAATCAATGGTCACAATCTTGTGAAATTCATTGCTCACCCGGCGATTCTGAACTTTAGAAATTCGTCCGAAGATTTTGACGGGTTCCTTGAAATCGGGGAGGGAAAGAGTTCCCGTAACCTGGCATCTTTGCAGGACATAGTTGATAG
>JAFGFK010000018.1 GCA_016931135.1 Candidatus Sumerlaeota bacterium
CGGAGAACGAAGACTGTCACGGCGTAGTCCCGTATTTTCGGGACGAAGCCGGACCTTTTATGTAAGGCGCTGCGAACTTCGTCTCGGTAAGCCAGTCTTAGTTACTCTTCGTTCGCAGCGAAGCGGAGAACGAAGACTGTCACGGCGTAGTCCCGTATTTTTCGGGACGAAGCCGGACCTCTTATGTAAGGCCCTGCGAACTTCGCCCTGGCAAGCCAGTCTTAATTACTCTTTTAATCATATAATCCATAATACTCCAGGATAAATATTAAGATGCATGATTTTCATTATGTTTATATCCTGCGAAGCGTCAATTATCCCGATCGTCATTACACTGGAATAACTGATAACCTTGAATCCCGCCTGAAAGATCATAATGCAGGGAAATGTCCCCATACATCCAAATATCGTCCATGGAATATTGAAACTGCTTTAGCGTTTCGATCCAAAAAAAAAGCATTTGTATTCGAAAAATATCTTAAATCCCATTCTGGAAGGGCTTTTACTCAAAAACATTTTTAAATAACAATACCACACCACGCCTTTCATTCCAAACAACGCCAAAATCCACTAAAGTTGAGGATTTTTATAGAGTATGACCCCATGATACAACCAATTTGCCAAACTACTGTAAATAAGACAATCGATAATTCTTGATAAATCATTCGTTCACAGCGGGATGTTTTCCCTCCATAAAGCATCTCCACTTAAACTCGCTCCCGTGCGGATTGATGGGCTGGTAGGAAATATCGCCTCCATGCATCCGGGCAAGGGATTTACTGATGGCAAGCCCGAGGCCGAATCCGCCTGTTGCGCGGGTTCTGGATTTGTCCGCGCGAAAAAATCGCTGGAACAGATAAGGCTCGTCTTCCTTATTCACGCCAGAGCCATTGTCCTTTACCGCCAGGCAAGCATCCGATTCATTAAGGATTATTTCTATCCTGATTTCCGAGCCTTCGGGGCAATGCCTGATGGCGTTGTCGATAAGATTCATGGCAATCCGGCGCGTGGAAATGGTGTCTGCTATTATGAAAAGATTCTCTGGCGGATTTTCCGGGAAATGCGCCGAAATCCGCATTTCGTTTTTTTGAGCCGCTTTTTGAAGACTTTGCATGGCGTTCCGTATTTCATGAATCCAATCTTTGAGGATCATCCGGGATTCCCGCTTTACCGTTTCTTCTCTGGAAAGAATAAGCAGGGAATCGCAAAGCGCCTCCAAGCGCTCCACATCAGTGAGAAGATCCCCGAGAACGCGGCGATCTTCTTCTCTATCGGGCGATGTCAGAAGGGCTGCCTGAATGCCGGATTTCAGGGTAGTCACCGGGGTGCGCAGTTCGTGAGCCGCATCGGAAGAAAAGCGTTTTTCCCGTTCAAAGGCTTTTTCAAGGCGTTCGAGAAGGTCATTCACTGCGGAAGCCACAGGGATCAAATCCCGGGGCAGATAATCAACGGGAAGTCGCTGAGAGAGCGATTCCTCGTTGATATTGGCGGTTTCCCGTGCAAGGCGGCGAAGCGGGGCAAGCCCCCTCCAGGAGACAAGCCCCGCAAGCAGCCCGGAAAGAAGAAGCCCCGCTCCGAAAAACCACGCCAGGAAAATTTCAATTCCCTCAAGATTTTCATCGAGTTGATGCGTGCTCGAGGCGAATAATACGCGTATGAGAAATTTCTGCTCCGGATTTTCATCAACTTGCCTTGAAACCGGCAAAAGAATTCCCCTGTAAGGATGACCATTGTTTGTGAAATCCTGAAAATACATCTTATTTGACTGATCATGAACGAACGGGGGGAGTTGTTCGAGGAATCTGGATTTTTCAAGCAATTTCCCATTATCAAGCATGACAGCGAAAAGGTCGGGTCTTTTTTCCCGGGAAAAGCGCCGCATGACTTCATCCGCGAATTCCAGTTCCATACCATCTTCGGAATCATATTCCACAAGGGTGGCAAGGGATTCAGCATTTGCCTGAAGGGCAAAATCGAAATTCTCCAGAAACGCATACCTGCAATATAAATAAACAATTATGGCAAAAAATCCAAGGATGATCGCCTCCACCAGAAACACAAGGAGCGCCAAACGTATGCTGAGTCTCATGCGGCCTTTATTCCTACCCGCCATTTTCAAGGTCCTTTTCCGATGAGAGGATGTATCCCTGTCCCCGTAAAGTGTGGATCAATTTTTGCGGAAAATCACGATCGATCTTGTTTCTTAGAGAACACACGTATACCTCGACTACATTGGAGAATTTCTCCCAGTTGTAATCATACAGGTGTTCCAGAAGTTTCGTTTTGGAAACCACCTCCCCCTTGTGATACGCCATGTATTCGAGAAGGCGAAATTCCAGAGCCGGGAGAACAATCAGCTTATCCCCGCGTTTTACCGTGTGCGTTACGGTATTGATTTGAAGATCATTCACAGTAATCACCGGATCGGGCTGCCCCTGGCTTCTGCGAATCAGGGATTTGATCCTCGCAATAAGTTCTCCCATATCGAACGGCTTGCCCAGGTAATCGTCCGAACCGTAATCCAAACCCCGGATGATGTCTTCCGGGGCGTTTTTCGCGGTCAAAATCAGAACCGGGGTCTTTTTCCCTGCCGCCCGAAGATGTTTGAGCAGCGTCAATCCATCGATACCCGGAATCATCAGATCCAGAACGATGAGGTCATAATCCTGCGTGAGGGCAAGATGCTCTCCATCCTCGCCATCGTGGGAAATGTCCACAACAAAGGAAGGAAGGGTCTGGACGCCCTTCCTTATATTGCGAGCCAGCCGGATTTCATCTTCGATCACAAGAATTCGCATGCAGCGGTCTCCCCACAGGAAAAATCAATTTTGAATGCCTCTTTTTTTCGTTTATTACATAGCCTGACCCCAAATTAATCGTCGTCATCGTCATCGATTTCGCCTGTGGCGTTAATTTCGATTTCCTGTTTTTTGCCGTCTTTTTCGATTTCGATTTCATAGAAGAAGACCTGAACTGCGCAAGCCTCTTTGATGACAGCGCCGGGAAATTTCTTGTTGAGTTTTTCAATGACTGAGGCTGGAAGGGCGTCAGCCTCGATCTCACTCTCTAATTCAAGGATTTCTCCCGTGGCTGCGCATTCAAGGCTGTGTTCCATACCGCCAACCGTATATTCCGCCTCGTAAGTCGTTACGCCGTCTTCTTTTTCCTCGATCACCTCTTTGATCGGATTATCTCCAACGATCTTTTTAATGGCATCCTGAACCGCCTGGGGCGCCTGGGCAAGTTCGATTTTCGTTTCAGACTCATCGTCCTCCTCATCATCATCTTCCTCTTCTTCCTCGAAACCAAGGAATTGCCCATCGGTGGAGACCATGAAATCGACTTCCTTGCCATCCTTCAGGATTTCCACATCATAGACTTCTTTTCCATTTTCCTTTTCCAGTTCGATTTCATTGATTTTTGCGCCTTCAGCATATTTTTCAATGGTTTGCCGCACAGCAGCAGGGATTTTGTCCAGAGAAAGGTTTTCCTCCGCATAAACCAGGAAAATCAATCCGGCAACAGCCATAAACGCCAGGGTGATCATTACTTTTTTCATACTTCTACCTCCATCCATACATTTAAAAATAAGTGTCGATTCAAACCGACGCTTATTCCTATAAAATATGTAATATTAAGATAACCTTAAAAAACAGGGGGGGACAATGATTTTTTTTATCATTGACAGTAGAATATCAGAAGTTCATGCGTCATCTTGAAAAATCTGATACGATATATTACGAATTCCAAAGGTTTAAAATGTCAAAAAAATTTATAATTCCCCGTGGAAATCTTTTTTTATTCAATATCCTCATCATATTTCTTTTTCTTATATTAGCGGAGGCGTGCATGAGCGAAATGTCGAAAATCACTTCATCAACCAAGGTTGCAGAAAATGTTACATCCCGAACGCAGGATGTTCAGGTTGCGGTTTTTTATTTTCCCCAATGGCACAAAACGCCGGGAGATGATGGGGATGTATTTGCCGAGTGGAAGCAGATCAAGGAGGCGCGCCCGCGGTTCGAGGGACATGATCAACCCAAAATCCCCCTTTGGGGATTCTGCGATGAGGCGGATCCCGAAATCATGGCTAAAAAGATCGACGCGGCGGCGGATCACGGCATCGATGTCTTTATCTTCGATTGGTACTATCATGCGGAAGGGAAATACAAGGGAACGTTTCTCGAACGCGCCCTGAATGAAGGATTTCTCAAGGCGCCCAACAACCGCCGGATTTCCTTCTGCCTGATGTGGGCGAATCATGGCTTGGGAACGGACAGCCCGGGGGAACTCAATCGCACGGAGTTCGACAAGATGATTCCTCATATCATAAATGATTATTTTACCCATCCCTCCTACTGGAAGATCGATGGAAAGGTTGTTTTTTCGATTTATGAAATCGACACCTTCATCAAGGGATTGGGGGGATTGGAAGGGGCAGCGGAAGCGCTCGGTTATTTCAATGAACAGGCGATTTCCGCAGGATTGAAAGGCGTCCATTTCAATATCATCGATATGCATTTGCAGCTTCATGAAAATCCTTCGGAGATCACGAAGAAGCTCGGCGCTGAAAGCGTAACGTCTTATATCTGGGTTCACAGAGTTGGTTTCAAGGATTTTCCCGCAACGGATTATGATTTTTTTTCTTATCATTATTTCGAGCGGTGGGATAGGGAAAAGGATTTATTCGGGGTTCCATATTTTCCCAATGTGACCATGGGATGGGATCCAACGCCCCGCATGGCGCCTGATGCAAGGCATGACGGGAGCGGATATCCCAACACTCCGATCATATCAGGGAACACGCCGGAAAAATTCCGCCAGGCGCTGGAAAAAGCGCGCGAAAGGGCATCAAAACTGCCGGTTAACCAGCGCATCATCACGATCAACGCATGGAACGAGTGGGGGGAAGGGAGTTACCTGGAGCCGGATACAAAAAATAAATTCGCTTACCTGGAAGCCATAGGGGATGTATTTGCCCCAAAATAAAAACAAAAGTTATGCAAACTACGAGCCGGATAGAAATTCGAAGACAGCGATGTCCAGAGGTTCCATGAAAGGAACGCTCCCCTGCCATTTTGAGCCTTTGATTGGGGACTGCTTCACAAGACTCCCGGAGGAATTGTAGGTTTTTATCTTGTATTTTCCTGCGGATGATTCAAGCCAAGGGGCAAGGTCGCAATCAAAGGTAATCGTTCTCTTATCTCCAAGGTTCAAAAGCAACAAGAGTAGCCGGTCGGGAAGAACATAAACAGAAACCTGCGTATCGGGACATGGTTTTGTCAAAACACAATTGCCAATGAACCTTCCATCCGTAAAATACCTCAAAAACTGCTTCCGCAAATTCGAGCATTGCTTCAATGCCCGGCTCAATTCCGGATGATTGACAATTTTATCGGAACCGTTTACCGATCCGGGCTTCCTGGGAAGTATATTCAAATACAGATTGTCAAGAAAGCCTCTCTTAACCTCCCTCGGAGAGGAATTAACGATGCAGCTGATCCGCGGAGATGGAAAAACGCTCGTGAATGCCTGGCAGTCCCGATATCCACCCCAGTTCCATGTGTAATCGATGCGCCCGGCGTCAATTTCCATATTCCAGAGTTCCTCGGTTGAAAAGGTAGATTCAGGATCAGCCTTTTTTGCATGGATGCGGATTTGAGACACAAGTTTGATGATATGTTCTTCAGGTTCAGTCCAGAACTGATCCCATGAAAGGGATGGAATCCCTATGTCAATAAGGCGTTTGCAGGATTCGAGAACCTCCTTTTGCCACAGGGCGTTTGCCGGATCGACTCCGGCGCATTGATAAAGTGAAACATACGGCGCCTGGAACTGGGGAATGGAGTCCGTGTGCTGCGCCCAGCCGCCGCTGGTTGGAACAGTAAGGCCATACTTGGCTCCGGTGGAATGCCCAGCCTGAAGCACACTGATGAAGGGCGCCACGTTAACCCCGAGTTGCCGGCATTTCCTTACCGCGTTGACCAAATCCTCCTCCGAGCCCAGGTGAGGAAATGGCGGGGGAAGCGGAAGCTCAAAACCCCGCGTCCATGCCCACAGAACCATCTCATTCAATCCATGTTCCCTGCTTTCCATCGCAAGGGGAACAAGGTCCCTGAATTTCCATAGGGCGTCTTCCGGATCCTCCGGATAGCTCTGGCTCATCCAGAGGGTTCGAAAACCCAAGCCCTCCTTGACATGCTTCGGCATTGGATAATCCGGATGGATATTCTGTTTTGCCCATGTCTGATAGGGTTCGATGCCTTTTGCCCAGCCGGATTTATGCGGCGTCAATATAAACTCCCCGCTTTCCCATGTTGCGCCGGGTTCAATTGTTATATAATGACAACAAAGAAGCCGGAGTTTTGGTTCCAGGGGATCAATATGAAGGCGAACCGGCGTCCTTGGCTCCCAACCCCAGGCTTTCTGAAAAAGACTCAATCCGCCGTTGAATCCTCCGAGGTCCATCCAGCGTAGCCACATCTCGCTGAACATGCCGCCTGATTTATATTCCACGGTTCCCGCGGAAGGATCAAGGCAGAACTGATTGATCAGGCGGTATTCATCGGGCGGAAGTTCCAGGAAGGGCTTCCTTACGAAAGCCGCGGTGCGGAATTCGGTTTGATCTACTCCGGCAAAAGGCAAAAGTCCCATAAAATCGGGAAATATCACCTGCCGAACGGGAAGTTTCGAAGAGTTCTCTACCCTGCATTGCATGATGATGGAAACGCCATCCGGATCCGCTTTCAATGTGACTGTTGCAGCAACATTTCCCTCGGGATCGAATTTCGATCTGCTTGCCCCCAACCGGTTCCAGTGAATGGTCATCTCATCGGTCTTGACATCGATCACAGCGCCTTTTGAAAAACGGGAAGCCAGCCGCAGGGGTTCATAACTTGTCACGGGATACGCCACATCGATGAGGCTTGCCATTTGCGGGAGGGCGTCCAGCATGGTTCCCGCATCCGGGTGGGAAAGTGATAAAAGACTGCCGGTACTCCGATCGAAAACAAGTTCGGTTCCATTCAGAGTCGCCTTGATAGAGATGGACATTTCTTCCCCTCCGCAAAGATTTGTACCTGTTGAAAACATCATTAATATAAAAACTATTTGAACAAAAGGTAAGATTTTGTATGAGACTTTATTATTCATATCTAATCTCTTTGATAATTATCCGATTTTTTTCATCCAGAATATTGAATAAAATATTCATATAAAAAGTGTGTTTATAAGTTTCAAAACATTATCATCTTTAAGATTTCCCAGATATACACTTTTGTTTGGGAATCCTGCCAGGAGAGATCAGCCGAACTCCTAATTCTTTCTGTCGGACGCATACATCTGAAAATATGGCATGAAGATCGTAATTGAATTTTTTGGCAATTTTCTCACGAGCCTTTCGGACCTCTTGCACAATGGGATCATCCATTTTCGACATCCTCCATTAGTTCCTCAGGAGTACATATATAAGGCGATTTATACCCATTTTCCATGCAAACAGACCAAATCTTTTTCAAAATATACTGATTCCATTATTAAATATCCACCAAAAACGATGAGTCATCTTTGAAAAATGATAAATAAAAGAATCAATATAAAGAATAGAAAATCCTTTATGGGCGTGTCAAGATTTTAAAAGAGTATTCAGACAAGATTCAATCATCGAAACCGGGGCGTTTGAAGGCTCTGGCTTTGGGAAACGCCTTTTCCAGCGATTTTCTCAAACGGTCGAGTTGAATCAGGATGTCCAGAATTTCATCCTGTTTTTCGGGGAGATGTTCTCGCATCCGCATCCATGCGGCAATGGAGCGATCGATGCTGATCAGGGCGACTTTGGCGGAACCATCAGCATCGCTCTGGAAATATTCATCATCCGGGAGAACCAACGGCTCCTGGAACACAGCCCGGTATATCTTGGGAGGAATCAGGGTATGATACCACTCGATGATTTCAATGATGTCATTGAGATCGACAGCCTCCGCTTCCGGATCGCTTCCGGGAAGTTCGATCCTGGCTTTCATCTCCAGTTCTTCCTGTTTTTCCCTGAACATATCCACCGCGGAATCGAACCAGTTTTCCACCAAGTCCATGTATTTTTCGGCGCTTTTTACCAATTCATTATTTTTTGCGTTCCGTCTCGCAGCCTCGGAGCGTTCTTCCTCTTCCTCTGAAATGGGGGCGTCCACATCCACGCCGTTTTCCCTTGCCATTTCACGCACCATGTCGAACGCATCCAGGAGGTTCTCACATATCCGGTTCCAGAACGCCTGGTTATCGATGTCTTTGGCGCCAGAAGGGGTGGGATTCTCCTCTTCCATTGCGAAGACGCTGCAGCGCGAGGTGAAGGGACACCGTTCGCACCAGCGGTCGCAATAGTTGTGAATGAGGGGGATCATCCCAGGCTGGTTCACCCTTTTTTTCAAATTATCCTTATCCATATTCTCTCTCCAAGTTTTTTTCACCCGTTATTCGTGCCGGAGGGCGATGATGGGATCGAGATTAGCGGCGCGGATGGCGGGATAAAGTCCAAACAAGATTCCAACCCCCATGGAAATTCCCACGGAAAGAAATAAACTCCACAGCGTAATCACCGTGGGCATGCCGGAAAACCGGGTGATAATCGACGGTATGGAGATTCCCAGTATGATGCCGACGAATCCGCCGGTTGTAGATAGAACGATTGTCTCGATGAGAAACTGGCGGATGATGTGTTTGCGTTTTGCTCCTATGGCGCGGCGGATTCCGATCTCCCGCGTGCGTTCGGTAACCGACGCCAGCATGATATTCATGATGCCGATGCCGCCCACAAGGAGGCTGATTCCCGCAATGGAGCCGAGAACGATATTGAAGGTGCGCTGGGTCTGCTCCGCCTGGCGTAGCAGGGCAAAGGGAACGCTCACGCGGTAATCCTTTTTCTTGTGGAAGAGCTCCAGCATGCGGTTTATGCCTTCTGCCGCGGACTCCACGTTTTTTATATCGGCGACCTCGACGATAATCTGATGAAGTTCCACTTTTTCCCTGATATCGGAACCGGAGGTTCTCCGAAACGTCACGTCGCCGAAGCGCTCGATTGCGGATTTCAGAGAGATATAGGCGTCAACTTCCTGATCGGGAGTTTGCAAACCTCCCGCTTCACCGGATTCACTTTTGACAATGCCGACCACCTCATAATGCCCTGGTCCAAGCCGCACGGTCTGTCCAATGGTATTTTGCGTGGCAAGGAGTTTACGCGCGCCAAATTCCGTCAGCACAACCGCATTGGCGTTCCCTTCCATGTCGCGTTGCAGAAGCGGGCGCCCTGCAATCAAGGGGCGTTTGACAAGTTTGAACCATTCCGGCGTGGTTCCCACGATCCGGAGTTCCATTGCCCTGGTTCCGAGGCGCCCTTCCTTTCGCGCCACCTTGACCGGAACGGTCTGGGTGACCGTTTTGAAAGACTGCCGGATACGCTCGACGTCATCGTAGAACAGTCCATAGACGCTCAAATAGGAGCGCTGGGCGGTCTGTTCCTGATCCTCCTGGGGTTTCATGGAAGTAATGATGATATTGTTGGAGCCCAGTTTGCGGATTTGTTCCATTGCCTGGCGTCCTGCGCCTTCGCCCACGGCAAGCATGGCGACTACGCTGCCAACGCCGAAGATAACGCCCAGGATAGTAAGAAAGGACCTGAGTTTATGAAGCAAAAGGGATTTCAACCCCAGGTTAATATCGCGGGCAAAACGTAAAAGGCGCATGAAGGATTATCCTTTCTCTTCGATACGATCGATCAATCCATCCAGAACATGCAACTGATGCCGTGCATGCTCGGCAATATAAGGTTCGTGAGTAACCATGATGATGGTTTTCCCATTCCTGTTGAGTTCCCCGAGGAGTTCCATGATCTGTTCGCCTGTTTTTGAATCCAGATTCCCCGTTGGTTCATCCGCCAGCAGTATGGCGGGGTCGTTCACAAGCGCCCGCGCAATGGCGACGCGCTGTTGCTGGCCGCCGGAAAGCTCCATGGGGCGGTGATCGAGTCTCTCGCCCAATCCCACCATTTCGGCAAACTGGCTGGCTTTTAAATGAGACTCATGCGGAGAATATCCCAGGTAATAAAGCGGCATTTCGATGTTTTCCCTCACGGTTAACTGCTGGATCAGGTTGAAACTCTGGAAAATGAATCCGATTCTTCGAAGTCGCACATCGCTGAGCTCATTGTCATTCAGTTCGCTGACATCCTGTCCTTCCAGCCAGTAGCGTCCCGATGTGGGGCGATCGAGGCAACCGAGCTGGTTGAGGAGCGTCGATTTGCCGGACCCGCTGGGTCCCATGATAGCCCAGTACCCCCCTCTATCTATAGAAAAGGAAATTCCGCCCAGGGCGCGAACTTCCGTCTTTCCCATCTGATAGACCTTGGTCATATTTTCAATTTTGATAACGAAATTGTTTTCGGGCGTCATGGCTGGCTCCCCTGATTCCGAGAATCGCTTCTGGGGGGTCTTTGACGTTCCCCGCCTTCTGGCGATGTTCTGGATTGTCTATCGCTGCCGGAGCGCTGCGCGCCTTCTCCATCAGGGGAAGGGCGTCTCCTGCGCTCCCCTGAAGGGAATCCCCCACCCGCCTGTCCGGATTCTGAAGAGGGAGGTCTCCTTCTTTCCCCGGAAGGCGTCTCCCCGGAGCCAGACTCGCGCCGCTGCAAGTTGCCCGGGGATGGTCTATCCATGCTTCCTTCGCCAGAAGGGGAAGAACCGGAGGAGGGTTGAGCCGGGGCGCTCCCGCCTGTTTCCGTTGGTTCCTGTTCGATCAAGGGTCTGGCTGCTTCTCCCTGGGCAAGGGGCGGCGTCAGGACGACATCCTCCCCTTCCTTCAAACCGTCGATCACATGCGCCATGCTGTTATTATCAAGGCCGATGGTAATAGGGCGCGCCTCCAGCTGCTTACCGTTCGCCACATAGGCATAAGCCTGATCCCCCTTGCGGATGACGGCTTGCACCGGAACATAAAGGACATCCTTCAGGGTTTCGATGATGATTTCCGCCTTGCAGGACATGCCTGTGCGCATTTCGCTGCCATCCTGATCGATGTCGATGAGCGTGCTGAAAACCTTGAGATCGGGATTCAGCCACATGCTCTGGGAATCGGGAAGAGGCGCGATTTTTGTCACCTTACCGGTGAACAGGCGCCCGGGAAGGGCATCGATGCGAATGTTGACGGGAAGTCCGGGTTTGATTTTCTTCAAACTGGATTCATGAATTTTCACCTCTGCGGTCATGGTATCCGCCGTTGGGAGAAAGATGAGTTCCTGGCGTTCGCGAATCTCCTGTCCTTCGGCAAGGGGTTCGTCGCTTCCTCTCCAGCTTCTACGAGCTGATGTGGC
>JAFGFK010000262.1 GCA_016931135.1 Candidatus Sumerlaeota bacterium
GATATAAAGCGCTGCGGAAGAGGCGATGAATGCCGGCAGCTCGGCGGGATGCTCCATATCCATGGAGAGAACGGTCACATAGATTTGCGTTTCATGGAAAAAGTCCTGTGGCATAAGAGGTCTTATCGGGCGGTCGATGAGTCGCGCCCGAAGGGTTTCGCTGGTTCCGGGTCTTCCCTCCCTTTTGAAGAAGCCCCCGGGGATGCGGCCGGATGCATAAAATTTCTCCCTGTAATCAACGGTAAGCGGGATAAAATCGGAATCCACGCTGTAGGGATCGGGGGAATCCCCCACCACAACCGCTGCGAGCGCCACCGTTTCCCCCCATTGCGCCCACACCGCCCCGCTGGCTTGTTGAGCCACTTTCCCTGTTTCCAAAATGAGTTCCCCCGTTCCAAAGGGAATGACGTAACGTTTTGCTTCTGACATGAAAAAGTCCTTTCCACAGCAAAGGAACCGGAAAGAAAAGGAGGGGGCGGACGCCGTTTAATGAAGGACGGGTCTTCGGGGTTTTGAATTTATGCGCCTGAGAAGAGGGAAACTTCATGAAACAAAATCAATATTTAACGGTAAAACATGGCTACCGTTCCCAGGTACATAACCTCAAAATCCCGAACCCCTTTCTTTATCTTACAGGTTCGATCGCTGCATGGTTATGATATATTTCAGCAGGTATAGAACCGCTGAAATTATTTTCTTAAATTCAAACGGCCAATCAAGCTGCGGTAACGATTGATATCCACCTGTTGAAGGTAATTGAGAATTCTTTTTCTCTGCCCGACAAGCTTTAAAAGACCGCGTCGGGAATGATGATCCTTCTGATGCGTCTTGAAGTGCATGGTCAGGTTGTTGATGCGTTCCGTGAGGATTGCCACCTGTACCTCCGGGGAACCCGTGTCCTTTTCATGAACCTTGTATTCCTGTATGACTTCCTTTTTGCGTTCTAACGTGATGGACATGATGTTTTTCTCCTCCTTTTTTTCATTCACGCCTTATGCCCAGAAGGGCGCCGAGGTTTCGCCAAACCGAGCAAAAGGGGAAAATCTCCTTTGTGATTGATTTGGTTCATACAAAAAACCGTAAATGTTCTACGGCTTTTCCAGATTCCCTGTCAATGCCTTTTTAAGTTATTATTGACATTATATTGATATTCAGATTATTTAAGATCACAGTAGTTTGGCAAATTGGTTGTGTTATAGGATTTGACCCCTGAATTTTTATCCTGAATTTCAATTGGGGGAGAAGATTATTATGAATAAGCGGAGAAATCATATTCAGACATTAATGGTTATTACGGTTTTTTCCCTGTTTTTTACCTTGATGGGATATTCCATAGAGTCGCCTTATAATCCATTGAAACATTCCATTTCTTTATGCGATGAGAGCGCGGGGATACTGACGCCGGGAACAAATGATTATCCCAATGGAGGGATGAGAACCCTTGATGAACTGGAGTTTTACGGGGAGGACAGGATCACCTGTTCCGTAATCGATCCTGTCACGAGCTCCGTCTTGTTCGGCTTGGATACCAAACCCGGCAGGATCGTCAAGATTGATATCAGGGATTTCTCCCTGGTGGACGCCTTGATCCTGGAACCGGGGGAGGATTTTATCAAATGCGCAGTGATCGATCCGGATGCCGGTTTTGCTTATTTTGGGATGGATACCATACCTGGCGTTATCGTCAAGGTGGCTGTTGGAGGGCCGGGAGAACCACCCTCACGCGTTGGCTCTCTTTCCCTGGAAGAGTTGGAAATGTATCTTCATTGCGCCGTGATCGATGCCAATGCCGGGTACGCCTATTTTGGGACATATACCCCTGACAGCCGGGTGGTTAAAATTGCTCTGGGGGAGGGGAGCGCCCCCCCATCTCGGATAGGCTCCATGGAAATCGGGGAGGAATATGATTATATCGCCTCCGCTGTCATTGATCCGGATGCCGGATATGCGTATTTTGCCAACAGTTTTTATTACTATAATCCCGATGAACCCCCTGGAAAGGTTGCCAAGATCGCCCTGGGAGAGGGAGATAATCTTCCCTTCTATGTGGGGGAAGTAACCTTGAATGAAAAGGAACACTACCTTGATTCAGCGGTGATCGATCCGGATGCCGGATACGCCTATTTTGGAACGCATACAGAACCCGGCAGAATTATCAGGGTGGCTCTGGGGGAGGGAGATAATCCCCCTACGCGCGTCGACGCCATTGATATTGAGTTGGAAGATTATATCTCCTGCGCTGCCATAGATCTCGATAAAGGTTACGCCTATTTCGCAAGTGATTTATACCGGCCGCAGATAATCAAGATCGACATCTCCTCCACCTTTACCCTTGAGTCCAAACTGACGATCGATTATGATGACCAATACTTAAGTTCCATCGCCATCGATCCTTCCGGCGCATTCGCCTATCTGGGCGCGAAAAATACCCCCTCGAAGATCATTAAAATCGATTTGTCGGAATTTAAGAAAACTGATTTTATCAAACTTTCAAGTAATCCAAAGAATTTCAGGAGCGCGGTGGTTGATCCCCTCCAGGGATATGCCTATTTCAGCGCTTATACCTCTCCCGGGCAGGTTCTGAAAATACGCATGTCCGATTTTACCGCTATTCATATCCTCACCTTGGGACAGAATGAAAATAATATTTCCTGCGGGGTTATCGATCCTCAAAATGGATACGCCTATTTCGGTACCGATACGAATCCTGGAAAAATACTTAAGATACAATTGGGAATCGGCGATGAACCGACAACGTGCGTTGACATTCTTACCCTCGATCCGGGTGAAAATTATCTGGAATCGGCGATCATCGATCCTGACAATGGATTCGCCTATTTTGGGACCTTTACGAATCCGGGAAAAATTGTCACAATCGATCTTTCCGATTTCTCGCGCAAAGACGCATTGACCCTGAATGGGGAAGAAAGAAACCTGAGCTGCGCCGTTGTGGATTCATTGAATGGATATGGTTATTTTAGTACAAGTACAGAGCCGGGGCGCATCGTAAAAATCAGACTGGCAAAAGGAGATGATCCAACAAGCCGAATCGGCGTCTTGATTCTGGATGCAGAGGAAGATTACCCGGCTTGCGCAGTGGTTGATCCCGATTCCGGTTATGCCTGGTTTGGCATGGATACCTATCCAGGTCGGGTGGTGAAGGTTAAACTGGGATCAGGCAATGAACTTCCCACCAGGACGGGCTCTTTGATTTTATCTTCAGATGAAGAATACCTGAAAAGCGCTATTATCGATCTGGAACAGGGCTATGCCTGGTTTGGTACAGCCTATTCAACCGTTGTCAAGGTGGGGCTTGGAGAGAACGACGAATCTCCTTACTGGATTGGCAGCGAATACATAGGCGTCAATAATATTCTCTGCGCGGGATTCGATTCCTCATTCTACCATGGATTTTTCGCAAATAACGGTTCTGTGCCTGGAAAGGTGTCGAGGGTTGCCCTTTCTCAAAAGGGATTTGTCAAGGCTACCAGGTTCTCTGTGCCTTATGATGGAGATGTGACGGATGTCAATTTTTACTCCCATGGCTCTACAGGCTCTCTTCAGTTGGCTATCTATGAACCTGGAGATCCGTTTGAACTCCTCTGGCAATCCGGTATCATCACCAATACGGTCAATAATGATTTCATATCCGTACCGATCAGCTCCGGCGCGCCTTCCACCCTTCGACTTTCCCCTTCCAATTATTGGCTCGCATGGCAGATCGACGCCCCTTCCCCTGTTCCCAGTTACAGCCAGGGAACTTATGATTCAGGGTTTTATCTTCCTTATTCCTATAACAGTTTCCCCTCATCATTGTCATCCGTGGGATACACCCGTGAAAATTGGACTGGATATATCAATTATGTAACCCCCACGCCCACGCCTACGCCCACTCCAACTCCTTCTCCTACGGAAACCCCCACGCCTACGCTCACCATCACCCCCACCCCCACCCCTGTTGTCACGCCTGCGCTCCGTTTTGAATCCGGCGTTCTTTCAAGCCTGGGAGCGGACTTTACTCGAGTGAATCTCCAGAACGACTATTACAATCCTGTAATCGTGACTTCTCCGGTATATGACAAAAATCAACCCCCGGTTGTCATGCGTATCCATAATGTCCTTCCCGATTCCTTCGATATCAAAATCCAAAATCCGGGAGATAAGGATCCTGTCACCACGAGAACTGTTCATTATTTTGTGATGGAGGAGGGAAACTGGCTCCTGCCTGATGGACGAAAAATCGAAGCCCATCGCTATACCAGTACAATAACTGATGAAAATAGTTCTTGGATAGGCGAAGACCAGGGTTTTGGCAGGGACTACGATATTCCCGTCGTTCTTGGCCAGGTTATGAGCTCGCATGATCCGGATTTTTCCGTATTCTGGTGTAGTGGAACGGATAAACTCGATCCCCCCAGCTCGCCGACGCTGAGAACAGGCAAAACCGTTGGGGAAGATACGGATATCACGCGCGCCGATGAAGAGATTGGATACATCATCATCGAGCAGGGAACCGGTGAGATCGCCGGCGTAAAATATGAGGCGATATTGGGCGATGCCACCATCCAGGGTATGGGAACCGATCCCCCCTATTTTTATGACTTTACCCAATCCTTCGATCAATCGCCATCGTTTGCCGTTGCCGCTATCGACGGCGTCAATGGAGGCGATGGAGGCTGGGCGGTTCTTTACGGACCTGATCCCTTTTCACAAACGCAACTGAAACTGGCTGTAGATGAAGATCAGATCAACGATTCTGAAAGGAATCATATTGGGGAGCAGCTGGCTTGCCTTGCGTTTGAGAGCGGGATTGTTTACGAATCGCCTCCGCCCAATCCAGAGGATTTGATCGATTATCTTACAGGACGCCCGACAGGCATAGCTTATGACATCAATCAGGATGGAATCGTTGATATTGCCGATCTCATCCAGCTTATAATGAACGATTGAAAAAACAATTGACGCCCATGTTGCCTAACTATTGTAAAATGGTTTTGACATGTTTTGCCATCTTGTATTATAAATTGATTATTCTATTTAAGGAGCAATGCCATGAATCTGGTCAGATTGCTTTATGTTAGCCGTTTGAGCGAGGATTGCGATCGAAAAGCGCTCGAGAAAATCCTGGAAACGTCGCGGCGGAAAAATGAACAGAAAGGCGTCACCGGCGCCTTGTGTTATGATCCGGACTTCTTCCTCCAGTGCCTCGAAGGTTCTCGGGTGGAAGTCAATGAGCTGTACAAACTTATCATACAGGACAAGCGTCATACGAAGGTCACCCTCCTGGAATATTGCCAGATTGACAAAAGAATGTTCGATGGATGGAACCTGGCGTATGTGTCCAATAGCGATGTGGACAAAAGTTTGCTGTTCAAATACAATCATACCAGGGAATTCGATCCCTTTTCCATGAACGCCAATCAGGCTCTGGGATTTCTGTATGATATTTCCAGAGACAGAAGCGAGTTTCTGAGGGAAGAAATAACGCGACGCGGGAAAAAATCAGCGCCCTGATTCCACCCCTCCCGGGAGATTCATTTCCCCAGTGATTGCAGCGCTTGATTTGCCACCGCATGATCCGGCGCAATACGTAACGCCTCCTTCAGATGCAGCGCCCCCTCTTCTTTTCTCCCCATCTCGATCAGAACCACGCCCAGATTGCAATGCGCGTCAGCGTGATAGGGATTGATACTTAAAGCCTTTCGGTAATTCTCCACCGCTTCATCCGATTTGTTCATCCTGAAAAAGGTGTTCCCGAGATTGAACCAGGCGTCCACATAACGAGGCTTGATCCGAATCGCCTCTTTGTAAAAATCTATGGCTTCCCCCAAACGGTTCATTTTCGAAAGGGCGTTCCCCAGGTTATTGTGCGCCTCCGGGTAATCGGGATTCGCCCGGATGGCTTGTTTAAAAAAATCCGCCGCCTTTTCATATTCCCCCATCCTCAAGGCGTAAGTGCCCAGGTTGTAACACGCGGTTTCATAATCGTGTTTCAAATCATAAGCCTTTGAAAAACGCTTGAGCGCCTCCTCCATTTTCCCCTCGCGCGAAAGTTGTTCCCCCAGGTTGTTGTGCGCCAACCAGCATCTCGGATTCTTTTTGATCGTATCCCGCCAGATTGTCTCGATGTTTTTATAAATCCGGGATTGGAGACTGGTAAGGATGCCCAGAGTAACCAGCAGCGCTAAGGGAACCAGATACGCCAGCGGCTTTTTCCTCGAATTCATTTTTTCCATGAGTTGCGCGATTCCATAACCGATCAGTATGATGGGTCCGATGCCGGCAAGATAGGGAAAATGATCCGCCACATACGTATAACGGGCGATATACATGTTGAAAAAACCGAGCATGGGGAAAAGCGTGGCTGTAAAAAAGAGCAAAACAAGGAGAGTCGGCGTCCCCCACGAGGTTTTCCTCTTCAGGATCAAGATGATGAAAATAACCGCCATCCCTGCAGCGGGAACATACCATAACAGCTTCGTATGATCCACTTCCCACCTCGGATAGATGAAAACAAGGGGATGCGGAAATATGATCTTTTGAAGATAGAACCAGAGACATCGCGAGGCTATCAATATTCGTTCAAGAAAGGTTTGCGACCACTCCGCCCCCGTGGCGCCCGAATGCAACAGCTGTTCCCCGATCGTCCATGCAGAACCCAGAAGGGATAAAATGAAATAAGGGATTGTTATCAGAAGACGCCTGATTTCGTAAGATCGGTTTATCCACCAGATGAGAAGGATCAGGGCTGCGGGAAGAACAACGGTTGATGTTTTGCTCAAAAGCGCAAGAGAATAGATAAACAGAGACAAGCCGTACCATGTCCATTTTCCCCCGGAACAAGGCGTATTTTCCGGCGATTTTTGAATATAAATCTTATAAAATTTCAGAAAAGTCAGGATAGTCAAAAGATAGAAAAATCCCGATTGGACGTTCTTCAGTTCCGTTACCCAGGCTACGGATTGAACATTGACCGGATGCAAAGCAAAGATAAACGCAGCGAAAATCCCCCCCTTGATTTTCATCTCCCGCAGAATCGCCCATAAGAGAAAGGCGTTCAAAGAATGCAGGAAAATATTCAGAAGGTGATAGGGGAGGGGATGGAGTCCGAAGAGCCTCCGCATGAACCAGAACGTCGTGAGAACCAGGGGATAATATACCCCGGCAAAGGATGTCCAGATTCTCTTCAATCCCTGTATATCTTCAAGGTGGGGATTTTCCGTCAAATGATCGTTGTCATCCCAGATGTATCCTGCTTGCAACGCGGGAAGATAAGCCAGAAATACGGCGATAAAAAGAACGGCAAAAATAAAAATGCGTTCCCGGAATTTTGCCATAAACGATATATTCCTCACGTTGCGGTCAGGGGATGGCGTGATGTGAGTATAAAAAATCATGGGATTTCATGCCCGTACACTTTTTTCCTTTTTTGCGAAAGGAATATAGTAATACAACTTCCCAGCATCAAGAGAGAAATCAAGGCAAAAGACAGGGTGAAGTTATCAAACCGGTCATAAAAATAACCCGCAAACACCGGTGAAAGGGAGGCTGCGATATTCGCCGAAAAAATCCATCCGTACGCCCTCGGCAGCTTTTCCGCTCCCCAGATGCCAGCAGCCTCGGATGCGTACAGAACCAGCGCCCCGCCGTAATTGAATCCCGCAAGCGACGCGAAGGCGTACAGGGCGAAAGGGCCTTTCATATAAATCGAATGCGTGAGAAGAATGACAGATTGAAACAGAAGATTGACTATTATAGCGAATTTTCCTTTTGTATGATCGTGAATGAATCCCCAGGAGATTCTACCCAGGGCGTTGCATACAGCGAAAAGGGAAACCGCAGTCGCCCCGGCAAGCGGCGTAGCGCCCCTGAAGATGTGCTTCAGATTCGCTATCACGGCAAATCCGGCAAATAGTCCGGTAAACATACCCAGGTACAAAAGCAGAAACCGCTTGTCTCTTATGGTTGACAGGACTTCCATACGGGATGCGCCCTTTAGAATTTGTCCATCAGGGGATTTCATCATACATGCGCAAACTCCACCTACACATAAGAAGCAGAATCCGAAGGTTTTATAAACCTGGAACGGAGTCCATGAAAAATTTTCCATCAAATATCGCGCAGCCTGCGAAACCAGCGCGGCGCCGCCCCCGAATCCCGCAACCGATAATCCCGTAGCAAGCCCCTTGTTCCGCGGAAACCACTGCACGCATGTCTTGATCGGGATCACGTAACCGATCCCCACCCCCACGCCGCCGACTAGTCCGATTCCCAGCGTTACGATCACCAGGTTTCCTTCTCCCGCTCCTGCGAGAATCCATCCTGCGCCGAATATGGCGATGCCGAGGATCGCAGCGAGCCGTACTCCGGTTTTATCCAGAATATACCCGGAAAATATCATGGTAAAGGGGAAAAAAATATAAAATACCGAAAAGGGAAATTGAACCGCGCCCTGACCTTTTCCGAACAGCTGCTTCAGCGGCTCCACGAATACCGCCCACGAATACGTCGCCCCGAAACACGCCTGAAGCAGGATCGCCGAAACAAGTATCACATACCTGTATGAATCCGATTCCCTGGTTTTCACATCGCATTCCCTTGAACAAAAAAAAGATGACTGATCCTTATTTCCCCCCATCAAAAAAATCAATCTCAAAGATAGGAAGGATGCGGGTTGCGGATTGTTGGTTGCTGGTGGGAAAAAATAAGGTTCTTCTCCTGAATTAGCGCAAAATATTGAACCTATCACCATTGTTCTTCGTTTTGCATCTCCATTAAAATCAAATCTATATGTTTTAGCGTTATTATCA
>JAFGFK010000263.1 GCA_016931135.1 Candidatus Sumerlaeota bacterium
AATTCTTTTTGAGATATAATAACGAGGTTTTTTTGATCTAAGCAGGAATCTATAAATTCAGCGTTCTTTTCAGTAATTTTAATATCCTGAACATTTAATGATACTGAATTTCTCGATTTTAAAAATCCTGTCAATTCAGCGAATGTTTTATTTTTATCTGTAACAATTGGGTGAATTTTACCACTTTTTAAAAAGCCCTCCAAAAGATCAGGATTATTCTTTATAAAGGCATCGGTGGCTGGATTACACAGTAAAGAAGTACCAGGGATCAGTAGCTCGTCAGAAAAGAGGATATCGAACAGTGTACGATTCTGGATTGCATGAGCTTTTAAAGGGCCTTTTCCAAAATCGGCATATGTATTAAATAAATTTGTAGTAGTTGTCTTCATAAATTTTTCACACTATTGTGCCGAACAATGTATATATGCTTTCCGTATAGTTTTTATTTTTGTTCAATCGTGTATTAAATCAAGGATAATCCGTGTCGATATTATGCGCCTTTTCTGCCTTTTTCTCTACTATCGCGTATTATTGATATTATTTTTTTAGCGTTAATCTCCACTTTGATTGAGGGAACATCCAAAGGCGAATCATTCATATTTTAAGGAGTTAACGCGAATATTTTTACGTTTCATTTTAAGTTTTATCAGCTAACTACCCGCATCACCTGATGGCAGAAGAGGGTGAAACCAGCTATAGCCAGTTAGGTGGATGAGGATGTAGGACCGCTTCATTTGGGCGGATTCTCATTGTGAGTTTCTGCCAGAAAGACAGCCAATGTAGATGCTGCATCGACCGCAAGCTTCGCGTGTCGCGATGTAAGACCCTTTGCTCCCGCAGCCTTGCCGTGACCCGTACCGTAGTGATTAGGGAGTTCTGCAATCCCCTGTGTGATGGTCGCGAGGTTGCTAAGCAGGCGTTTGATAGTTTCCGATGCCTTCGCCCTCACAGGTATATCGTAAGGTGTCAGATCAAGCTCTTTCGCTGTCAGTTTCATCAACTCGGGGAGATCAACCGAGTTAGAGCAAACTATCCCGCGAGCTTCCAGAATGGTCTTGCAGCATGTCTCGACGAGTTCCTTCGCGGTTCCGATCGCTAGTGCTGGGTCATTCATCACAGACGCTTCCATTCGAGTTATCTGTTGGGCTATGTACCCTGGATCTGTACCGCCAAGAGTATGTTTTACCGCGGAGACCGCGAGAGTTATTCCTATGCACACGCAACGTCCGATGAATATAGGTTTCCCGGAGAGCCGCGTTTTCTCTACTATCTGGAATCCGTCGTTCTGCAGATATTGGTTGTACAACTGGCAGATTCGTTCCGCCTCTACCGGATCGGGTCGTACTACAGGGTGGATTGTCTCGCAGAGGAACGAAAGAAAGGTCTCATCATCTCCATTCATTAGATTGAACCGGGAGTCATAGAAGACACAATCGTCATCCCAGTCGAAGTTGTTCACTCGGTGCTGCCATATGTCACCTCCAGCATCTTTGATCCGATGATCCAATGACGGCAAGCTACCGAGATTAAAGAGGCGAGAAAGGAATTCCGGTTCCTCCATTCTCCCACTCCAGTTGATTTTCTCAATGGCGATCGCGTCGACGATATCGCGCCGGGTGATCTGAGAGATATTCATTCATCCCACCCCTTAGATTCCAGAAGCGTTCCAACAATGTATCTATGATTTCCGTATAAGAACGTATATATCAAATATTGATATCTATAATCCCCTCACAATGCCTCAACCGCGCTCCTGACGCCATCTCCCATACGATTCAAAAAATAAGAGCGGAAAGAGCCTTGTTCATTTCCCGGTTTTTTCCCCGCTATTGAAAATTTTCGGCAATCCCTTCCACTGGAAAACTAACTTTTTATTTTTACCAGATTAGATTCAAAGTCAAGTAGAAAATCTTTAATGCGCCTGTAAAAATGAATACCCTTTTTTAACGGGATATCTGTTATAATGGAAAGCGCTGTATCTATATTACGCCATTAACATGAAACAACCCACAACCCGCAACCATCAAATATCAATCATATTAATTTGACAAAATGCCTTTCAATTCATAAGTTAAATCATCTTTGCTTTGCATTTGATTTTTCGAACAAGGAATATTCTTTATGAAACGCTGTGCGCAATGCATTCTCCCGGCGAATTATCCCCGGATCAGTTTCGACAAGGATGGGGTTTGCAACTTTTGCCGGGAATACAGGAAAGTGAACTTCCAGGGCGATGAAAAACTCATCGAGTTCATCCGTTCGTTTACAACCAGAGACAGTCAATATGATTGCCTGATCGGTTACAGCGGGGGAAGAGACAGTTCCTATCTCCTGTATTATATTTCCAAAGTATTGAAGCTAAGGGTGATAGCGTATCATTTCGATCATGGATTGATTCCGGAACAAACGAGGCAAAACGTACGGAGAGGGGCGGAAATCCTCGGCGTCCCTTTGATTATTGAAGAAAGCGATCTTTTAAAAAAATGCGTATCGCATCATATAGAAGCCTGGATCACAAGACCTCATCCAGGATTGATCGGGATGCTGTGCACGGGATGCAGGCTCGGAACGGATCGGGGACTTTTCAAAACCGCTCGGAAATTCAAGACTAATTACATTGCGTACGGAGGGCATAGGCTCGAAGGGGGAGCTTTCAAGCTCGCCCTCATGAAGGGAAACCTCGAAAACCGGCTCGGAAACCTCAATATCTTCCTGACTTATGGAAAGGAAATCCTCAAGAATCCCAAATGGATATCCCATCCCTCCAGCGCCCTGATACAGTTCCAGGAATTCCTCTTTCACTTCTCGCCGCTGCGAAGAATACTGGAAAAGATGCAGTATTCCAGCGTGAAGTCTTCCTCCCCTTTCGGGACTCATATCCCATGGGAGGAACGAAAGGTTGTCGAAACCATCCAGAAGGAACTGGACTGGAAAAATCCTGATTACGGGGAATCCACGTGGCGTTCCGATTGCAAAATAAGCCTTCTCAAGAGTTACATGTACAAGGAAATCCTGGGTTTCAACGATAAGGAAGACGGTTTGAGTTGCCTGATCCGCGATGGGCAGATTACCCGGGAGGAGGCGCTCATCCGGGCGGAAAGGGAAAATCTCGTATCTTTTTCGATGATCGAGGAATTTCTGGGGGAATTGAAGGTGGATAATTCGAGATTTCAAGCCGCGCTGAAAAGGGCTAAAGAGGAATACAATCGTAAGGAAGCGGATTAGGGAAGAATATATAATGTGGAATGCGCCCTCCTTCGTTAAACTCGAGGTTTAACTACGGAGGGTAAAAATGTGGAATGCGGAATGTGGAATGCGGAATGCGGAATGCGGAATGCGGAGTGCGGAATGTGGAATGCGGAATTTTATGAATGCGGAATTTTTTTAATAATATTTGAATGCCTCACTTCAAACTTTTAACTTTTAACTTCAAACTTCTCTTGCGAAGCGCGGAATAGTAGAAAAAGTCGTTACAAACCCGGATTTCCTTGATCCTTTTTAAAATTTGAGATTGACCGGAGAATCTAAATGGATTAACGATTGTTCCATTAATTTTTCATAAAGGATTAATATATGGCGCGGGAAAGGCAGGAAAATCTCGAAAAACTCCGGAGAAACATCGAAAAAATCATCAAGGGGAAATCCGAGGTGGTTAAAAACGCCATTATCGCCATGCTTGCCCAGGGGCATCTCCTGATCGAAGATGTTCCCGGGGTGGGAAAAACCACCCTGGCGCACCTGCTTGCGCGTTCCATATCCTGCTCCTTCCAGAGAATCCAGTTTACCAGCGACCTTTTGCCTTCGGACATCCTGGGAATATCGGTTTA
>JAFGFK010000264.1 GCA_016931135.1 Candidatus Sumerlaeota bacterium
AGCCTTCGATGCCCCCAGCCTCATCCTTCTCTGCAGCGCTTCAGCGGCGCTGGCTGGAGTTTTCTTTTCGCGGCGGATTTCCCCAAACCCATATCACAAGTCATTCATCGCCCTCATGGCGCTGTTTGTTCTCTTTGCGATTCTCAATTCCTCCAGCATGAGGGGAATCAGACCTGTCATTATTAAGGGGAATAGGTTTGAACCGGCGCACAAATATCTGTCTGAATACTGGAACTCCTTTTCCCGGGTGACCGTATATCCCAAGAGCCACCATATGCCCCATTACTGGGGGGCAAGCCCCATCGCCCCAACGACGGGTCTCGATCATTACGACGTTACCATCGATGGCGAGGCGGGCACGGTAATGTGCAGTTTCAAGTCCATGGAGGAAATCGATCATCTGCGTTATGATCTTGTCAATATGGCGCACCACATCGCTTCTCCTGGAAACGCCTGCATCATAGGGGTAGGAGCGGGGCGCGACGTTCAGTGCGCCATTCTGTTCGGGCATAAACATATCACGGGATTGGAGATCAATCCGATTTTCATAAATCTTTTAAAGGGGGAATTCCGGGATTTTGCGCGGATCGCGGATCGTCCGGATGTCAAACTTGTCAAAGCGGAGGCGCGTAGCTACCTTTCGAGCGTATCGGAAAAATACTCCATCATCCAGATGTCGCTGGTTGACACCTGGGCTGCCACAGGAGCCGGGGCGTTTTCCCTTTCTGAAAATTCCCTCTATACCCTCGAGGCGTGGGACGTTTTTCTCGACAGGCTTTCCGATGAAGGAATATTCACTGTATCCAGATGGCATAGTCCGGAACATATCGGAGAAACAGGGCGCCTCATCTCCCTTGCCGCAGGCAGTCTGCTTCATGATAACGTTTCCAATCCTTCCAACCATATCGCCGTAGTCACGACCCGTTTCATATCGAACCTGATGGTTAAAAAAAGTCCGTTTACGAAAGAAGAAATCGAACGCCTTTCCCAGGCGTGCAGGGATTACCAGTTCGAAATCCTCGTCATGCCGGGCAATCCTCCTGAAGACGTTCTTCTTGGAAGCATTCTCGCCGCTTCGAGTTATGAACAACTTCTCGAGGTGACAAATCGGGCGAAACTGAACTGTTCCCCCACTACGGATGAAAGCCCTTATTTCTTCAACATGCTGCGTCTTCGCAATATCAGGGAAGGCTTGAAATACTCGCAAGGCGTGATCAAGGGCAACGTAACAGCAGCCCTGACGCTTTCAGGGCTTCTTGTAGCGCTCCTGATCCTGACGGTATTAACGATTATCATCCCTCTGGCGCTTCGGAAAAGAGAACCGCAGGCGTCTCCGAATCCCAGGACGTTATGGCTGGGCGCCTTTTATTTTTCCCTCATCGGCGCCGCCTTCATGTTCCTGGAAATCGCCCTCATTCAAAGACTCGCCATATTATTGAGCCATCCCATCTATGCCTTCGGCATCCTCCTGTTTTCGATCATAGCGAGCGCAGGGATCGGCAGCTTCCTCAGTGATCGCATCCGATTACGAAAAGGGATTCTTATATACGCACTCCCTGGAGTGATGGCTGTTTCAATCCTCATCATCCGGTTTCTTCTCAGCGGATTGCTCAAACATATCGTTACCGCCAGTTTCCTTTCAAAGACTATTGTTTCCGTGGGGATCATTATTCCCCTGGGAATCATCATGGGCATGTTTTTTCCGATCGGCATGCGCCTGGCAAAGTCCGTTTGTCATTCGGACGCCCCGTGGTACTGGGCGCTGAATGGCATATTCGGGGTTCTGTGTTCCGCCCTTGCCGTGTTTGTTTCCATTTATGCGGGGATTTCGATAAATTTCTACATAGCGTCGAGCTGCTATGCCCTTACGATAATTCCATTATACGTCTTAAGGAGAAAATACGGAAATGAACTCCCGGGAGATCGTTTGCAGGACGCTTGATTTTGAGTATCCGGAAAGGGTGGCGCGTTCCTTTGGCGTTTCCGATTTCTGCGGCGGGGGATGCTCTGCGCGTAGTTACGCCGTTCCCTGGAAAAAGGTCTCGGAAAAACGCTGGGAACGGATAGATGAATGGGGCAATCTCTGGGCGCGCGTGGATGAAACCTCCATGGGCGAGGTGGCTAAAGGCGTTATCGAAAAATTTTCCGATCTGGATTCCTATGGATTTCCCGATTATTCGCGCCCGCAGGATTACGAAGCCGCCCGCGAAAATCGCCGCAGGAATCCGGATAAATGGTTCATCGGCTTCCTCCCCGGATTTACTTTCAACATTGCCCGCAAGATGCGAAAACTCGAACAGTACCTTGTTGACCTTTTCATTGAACCGGAATTTGTCCATGAATTGGACGATCGGATCGACGTCATGCTGGAAAATATGATAAGGAACTACGCCGCAATCGGAGCCGACAGCGTCATGTTTCCGGAAGACTGGGGCACCCAGAACCAGACCTTTATCAGTCCCGAACTCTGGAGGAAGGAATTTTTTCCCCGTTTTCAGAAACTCTGCGGGATTGCTCATGAAAACAAAATCAAAGTCTTTATGCACTCGTGCGGACAAACCGAGGAGATCGTGCCTGGTTTGATCGAGGCGGGCATCGACGTTCTGCAATTCGATCAGCCGGACCTCCACGGCATCGATACCCTTGCGTCCCATCAGCAAAATTCCAGGATCACATTCTGGTGCCCTGTGGATATCCAGAAAACCCTCCAGATGCGGGATGAAACCGTCATCCGCAACAAGGCGCGGGAAATGCTGGATAAACTATGGAAGGGGCGCGGGGGATTCATTGCGGGTTATTACGGCGACAACGCCTCCATCGGGCTCGATCCCAGGTATCAGGAATTCGCCTGTGATGAATTTGTGAAATGTGGCGTTGGATCGAAGTATCTATGAAAATTATGAAAATTCTCAAACGGATTTTTTCTTTACATCCATCCGAAAACATACTAAAAGACTGAATAGTTTTTTTGAATATTGGATGGCGTGAGATTTATTTAATCCGGAAACTCATAATTCTATCGACAGGGGGAGTCAAATGCCAGAGCAAACCACAGCCATGGTCCTGACGGGACTGGATATTGGAGTCATCATTGCTTATCTTCTTTTGATCCTCGGAATCGGATTGTTATTCGGAGGGAGGGCGGGGAAAAGCATCGAGGAATATTTTGTTTCCGGACGTTCCCTTCCCTGGTGGATTGCCGGGACGTCCATGGTGGCGACCACCTTTGCCGCCGATACCCCCCTTGCCGTTTGTGGAATCGTCATCAGAGATGGAATAGCAGGCAACTGGGTCTGGTGGGCTTATGCAGTGGGGGGTATGATGACGGTATTTTTATATGCCCGTTTGTGGCGGCGTTCCCGCGTCATTACGGATGTGGAATTCATTGAATTAAGGTACAGCGGGCCCGAAGCCTCGTTTCTCCGCGGTTTTCGCGCCCTGTATCTTGCCATACTGATGAATTGTCTGATCGTGGGATGGGTCTGTAACGCCATGATCAAGGTGTTGAATGTCACCTTGCGCCCCGAGGAAATTTCCGCCCTGGCCCCTGTCATCATGGGCATAACAAATGGATTGAATGGTCTGTTTCGAACATCCTGGAGTCCCACAGCCGTCTCCAATGTCCTGATGCTCCTTGTTTTATTGGGAATCACGGGACTTTTCAGCATTGTATCCGGTTTATGGGGAGTATCCATCACGGATTTCATCATGTTCTGGATCGCCATAGTGGGATGCGTGATCCTTGCCATCCTTGCCGTGGATTCCGTGGGGGGAATGCAGGGATTGAAATCAGGTCTCGAAAAGGCGTATGGAGCGAATCATGACGTCTTGAAATTCTTCCCCGATTTCGTGAAAGAGAAAAAACTGATGCCGCTGACCGCATTTTTCGTGTTTATCGGCGTCACATGGTGGGCTTCCTGGTATCCGGGAGCGGAACCCGGCGGCGGCGGTTATGTCGTTCAAAGAATGGCAAGCTGCAAGGATGAAAAACACTCCCTTCTGGCAACGCTATGGTTCACTATCGCCCATTACGGCATCCGCCCCTGGCCCTGGATCATTGTCGGGCTCGTGGCTGCCGTGAAATTCCCGGACCTTTTGAAGGAAGGCGCTGACGCCGATGCGGGATTTCCCCGCGTCATGGCTGCCGTTCTTCCCGCCGGTTTACGCGGGCTTCTCCTTGTTTCCTTTTTCGCAGCCTTCATGTCCACCATTTCCACCCAGATCAACTGGGGATCCTCTTATGTGGTGAATGATTTCTATAAGAGGTTCATCAAACCTGAGGCTACCCCGGTACATTATACCCGCGTATCGCGCATTGCCACTTTCATCATTCTCCTTCTGGGAACGGTCGTCTCGTTTTTCATTACCTCTGTCGCCGGCGCCTGGAAACTGATGTTGACCATCGGGGCAGGCACCGGTCTTGTTTTCATGTTGCGATGGTACTGGTGGCGCATCAACGCCTGGAGCGAAATCTCCTCCATGATCGCCTCCCTGGCAATTTCTCTTTTTCTGATCTATGGATTCGTTTATCCCATGCATTCCATCAACTATGTGGTTCTCCTTCTTTCCTCGCTCTTGATCTTTTTCACGATGGGGATCATCGCCCTTGTGTTCGGCGCCTTTTATCCTCAGATCAGGAAAGAAATCAATGTTACGACGAAAGTGACCATTGCGGTCATGGGTATTCTTGTTCTACTATACATGATTTATCCCGTGAAACTGCATGATTATCATCACATCCTTATCACCGCTGTTTCGACAATAGCCGTGTGGCTTACCGTTACGCTCCTGACCAAGCCTGTCGAGGAAAAAAAGCTTCTGGCGTTTTATCGCCAGGCGCGTCCCGGGGGAAACCTCTGGGGTCCTATCCGGGAAAAATCTCCTGATGTCATTCCAGATAGAGATATTCACTTCAACATCCTTTGCTGGCTTCTGGGAACGGTAGCCGTCTATTGTTTTCTTTTCGGCGTGGGAAATATAGTCCTCGGAAATGGATCATCCGGCGTTGTGCTTCTTTCCTTCGGAATCGGGGCTGCAGCGGGCGTCTATTCTCTTATGGGACAAGCGGGCTGGAAGAATGTTCTTAAATAACAAAAGGAATTCTATCGATCATGATTAGCGATATTTCCTTTCGAAAATTAATCCCGTCATTCACCCGGGGGAGAAGAATCCGGATACTGGCGCTGTGTATTCTGCAGTTTATTGCGCTTTACCTTCATCAGGGATGGAGCGCCCCGGAATTGAATATCCCCCCACGGGATAAAAACGCATTGAAGGGGGAGAAAATCGTCGATTCGCTTGCCCCTCTCTCTCCGGAAGAGCGGGAAAAAGAGATTTTCAAACAATTTGCCGGGGGCAATGTTCCGGATTTTTACAGAAAACTCCGCCCTGTTTCCATCAGCGCCGAAATTGGCGGAAAAAAAAAGAACGCCATATATTATGTCATTCCCGATTACCTTGCCCTGGGAAATGACGACGACTATTTTCTCACTCCCATGACGCCGAATCTTGCCCAGAGCCTGGCGGACTTCGCGGGATGTTGCCTTCCCACAAGAAAAATGGTGAACGACATCTACGCGCAGGCGCAGGTCAAACTGGCTCCAGCTCCCATCCCCCCAAGCGATCAGATGTCAACTGTCAAGGTTTTCCACGACCATAATAAAAGGGTATGGAAACAAAGAAAGGACTATCTGAAAGAACATCCCCTCGGATCCCTTGTCGCAGGAAATAAAAAGGATGTGGTGATTACAAACAAAATTCATACTTACCAGCCCCCTCCCCGGGTAGCCATTTATGGTTGGCATCAGCCGGATGGAAAACCCATTCAACCCCTTTCCCTTGTTCATAACGCCTCCTATGCGGATTACAGCCACGGAATTCGCCTGGTAAGTCTCTCCATGACAGTGGACGGCGTTTCTCATACTTTAACGGAAGTTCTGGCGCATCCCGATCTTTCCGCTCTTCTGAGCGATGAAGGACCCATCCCCAATCCCAGGTACCCGAACTCATCGTCTCCCGTTTCGGCGCAGGCGCAGGCGCCATTCAACCTTGTACGGAACGGGAGTTTCGAGGAAGACTTTAAAACAGGAGTGGGGGCGTTCTGGCATAAATGGGAAAACAAATCCCTCCTTCCCATTTTTGTTGGGAAAGCGCAGAGAAACATTCATGATGGAAAATTCGCTCAGTATTGGGCAAGGCCGGATGCGGGGAGTTTTGACGGGGGAGTGTATCAGGTGGTTTCCGTAAAGCCCGGAGATATTTATGAAATTAGCGCCTGGCTCAAAAAACAATTCAAATTCCAGGGCGCTTTCATGGCTTTTGGCTACGATCTTTCCGGAGGAACGGATGCCTCCTCTCCTTCGGTTATTTATACGGATCTCTCCAACGCCGTTTACAATTCATGGATTCGATATAATGCCATCGTGAAAGCCACCGGGTCTTCCCTGACGCTTTTTGCGCGGGGCGGTCTTGACTCGATGCCGGGAGGGGACAAGGTATACTTTTATCTCGATCATGTTTCCCTGGTCCCCGTGGGAGACGCTGCGACTCCCACGCCGGATTTGTCCTATAAGGATTAGCGGAACGACTCTTTCAAAGGAGCGTATCTATATGAAAATTTCCATCGCGAGCGATCATGCCGGATTCGATATGAAATGCGTTGTAAAGGATTTTCTCATAAAGACCGGGCGCGATGTGGAGGATTTTGGAACTGGCAGCGCCGAATCCGTCGATTATTCGGATTTTATCTATCCTGCAGCGGAGGCGCTTTCAAAAGGCAGTGTGGATAGAGCGATTCTGATCGACGGCGCCGGGTATCCATCCTCAGGCATTGCCGGACTTTTTCCCGGCGTAAGCGCTGCGGTTTGCTTTGATACGGTTTGCGCTTCTCTTGCCAGGCAGCATTCCAATACGAACGCCTTATGCCTGGGAGGCAAGCTGATCGGCGCCCTTCTGGCGACAGAGATTGTCCGCGTGTGGCTCGAGACGGAATTTCTGGGCGGCAAGTATGCCCGCCGCCTGGAAAAAACGCAAAAAATCAAGGAAAGACTTCTCAGACCCGCAGGACTTTTCCCCCGCAAGGTCGTCACGCTTCAGGACATCAGAGATGCGTTCGAAAATCGCGAGTCCATTGTGCTGGATGAAAACACCATCATCACGCCCAGCGTGATGGACGCCATAAAAAATCTCAGATGAGAGGAATAACTTGAAAGTGAAGGGAAACCGTCTTTCCCTGAAGGCAATCAAAGGCGTTCTTCCCTGCGAGCTGATCCGCTGGGAGGCGCATTATATTCCGGAGGCGGAATCCACTCAGGACGTTGCCGCCGAGATCTTTCAGAAGAGACTGAAGCCCGGAATATTTGTTGCAACCAATTACCAGACAAGGGGACGCGGTCGCGAGAGCCGCGCCTGGCTTTCCCCGCGCGGCGATTCCCTTCTTTTTTCCCTGGTTCTTTTTCCCGGTAACGCCCCCTCTCATCTGCGTCTCCTCACCATGACAATGGCGCTTTCCCTATGCGAGGCGGTTCGCTCCCATCTGGGATTGAAACCTGAAGTCAAGTGGCCCAATGACGTTCTCATCAACGGGAAAAAGGTTTGCGGGATTCTGACGGAAATGATGAAGACGCAAGAAGGGGAGCAGGCGGTCATCATGGGCGTGGGATTGAATGTCAATCAAAACGCCTCCGCGTTTCCAGCGGAAATTCGCAACTCCGCCACTTCGCTTTCCCTCGAAAAGTCTTTGAAAATTCCGCGCCTTCCCCTTCTTGCCGCGATTATGAAGGCGTTTGAAGATCATTATTTCCTTTATCAGAGGGGATTGTTCCCTGAAATTATCAGGAAGTGGAAAAATTATTCCTCCATCCTGGGGCGCCATGTAACGCTGCGATCAGGAAAGAGAGAGATTCAGGGAGTGGTTATCGATCTCGAGGATAGCGGCGCCCTTGTCCTTCGCCTCGATACCGGTAAAACCGAATCCTTCCTCAGTTGCGACTGCCTGCTCGAATAAATTTTACCCCCCATAATTCCCATAGTTCCCATACCCCCCTTGCTAATCCTTCGATTTCTTTTCCTTTCTGATCTTTTCCCACCAGGCGAGGCGCTTTTTGATTTCCTTCTCGAAACCAAATGTCCCGGGTTCATAAAAATGTCTTCCTTCGAGTTCATCTGGAAGACATTCTTTCGGAGCGAAATGTTCCGGAAGTTCATGATCGTATTCATACCCCTTGCCGTAATCCAGATTTTTCATAAGTTGGGTGGGCGCATTGCGTATGACCTTGGGAACAGGCAGGGTTCCTGTTTCCCGGATAACCTCCATGACGTTTTCATAGGCGGCATAGGTTGAATTGCTCTTGGGCGCTGTGGCAAGGTAGATGACAGCCTGGGCAAGGGCAAGTTCCCCTTCCGGCGAACCAAGCGTTTCATAAGCCTGTCGCGCTGCAATGGCGAGCGGGAGCGCCTGGGGATCGGCGTTGCCAATATCCTCCGAGGCGAAACGGATCATTCGCCTGGCGATGTACAGCGGGTCTTCTCCCGCTGCAAGCATACGCCCCAGCCAGTATAACGCAGCGTCCGGATCACTCGATCGAAGGCTCTTGTGGAGCGCCGATATGAGGTTGTAATGTTCTTCTCCCGCCTTGTCGTAAATAAGATGTCTTTTCTGGGACAGTTCCCTGACAATGTCGCGGGTGATTTTTTTGTCCTTATCCTTTACGGCGTCCGAACAGAATTCAAGAAGATTCAGGCTCCGCCGGGCGTCGCCGTCGGAAAGTCGAATGATCAGGG
>JAFGFK010000265.1 GCA_016931135.1 Candidatus Sumerlaeota bacterium
CGAAAAGAGAAGGCGGGCGCATTATACTGAGCCCGGATGCAACCAGCGTGAATCTCACCTGGAAGAAAAAGGAAGTCGAACCTTTGAGTTTCGAAAAGGCGGTAAAGGATTACAAGGAAGAATACGCGAAGAGATACAGGGAATTTATCGCAGGGGGAAATACCCCGATCGTCGTTGAGGCGCCGAAGTTGCTTTCAAAAGAGGAAAGAGAAATAGAATTCAAAACCCTTTACAGCCCGCAGGTTCAGGGCATTGCGTATAAGAAACCAGTCAAGACCTCCGGTCCTCATGAGGAGGGGCATCCCCCTCAATTAGCAGTTGATGGAAACGTCAGGGATCAGGAAGAATCTTCATGGTGGGCGGCGCCGCCGCTTCCCAAGTGGCTCGAGGTGGATCTGGAAAAGGAGTATAACATTGGGGCGATACAGGTTTTTCCTTACTGGGATGGCAGCCGGTATTATCAATATACTGTGGAAACATCAACTGATGGAAAAGAGTGGAACAAAGTCATCGACATGAGCGCGAATACAAAGGCGTCCACATCCAGGGGCGATTACCACAAGATCGCTCCGCAAAAGGCGCGCCATGTTCGCGTGAACATGATTTACAACAGCGCGAATCCGAGTGTGCATCTAGTGGAGGTCAGGGTCTTCGAGGCGAAGTAAGGAAAACCTTTAAAACTCCCCAAATGGTAACAGTTTAGATTTTTGAAAACTGTCCTTAAAACTGCGGAAGATGGGATAAAGTTAAATAATCCATTAAACGCAACCGGATAAATTTATTCTTTTCAGCCTGGTCATGATATATATTGTTAATATGAATATCGGGCAAATTTCAATACAAATATTATAAATATGGGGAACTGACCCTCAACGCGTATTGATAACCTTTTCGAGAAGATCGATAGCAGACTGCTTGATGGAAGATTCTGTGATTTTATTTGTCGATATCATTTTTACCCCTAATGCGCATTATTTCCTTGTCAAAATCTGAGATGTATTCTTCATCCTGAATGCCCCGGTATTTTTCAAACTCCCTTTCCGCCTTGAGCCTTGCCTCCAACATGGAAACCCTGCCCTTATCCTCAAGGATAGGATAATTGGAAAGCTCAAGGAAGTCATGGAGAAATTTCACCCAGTCTTTCATTCTGGTAATGATCCGGCGTTTTGCGCGATTTTCCGCAAGGTCAAGGTATGCCGACACTATTCGGTTCAGCTCATCAATATGCGCCTTATTGAGATAATTCTTCGCAACCGAAATATCGGATTTGATAATCTTGCCATCAGGCGCGTGTTTCCAACTGGTCAAGCCCATGTAGATTTTGGAAGCGTCAGCGGAATCATATATGATTTCCGCAGCGGTTTTACCTGTAATTGCCCAGTGGAGTTTATTCTGTACCATGGCGAAAAAGTCTTTTGTGACAGGCGAATTTTTATCATAATCAGCCGCGAGAGAATATATATCGGTGATTTTCTGATAAAACCGTCGCTCGCTTGCACGGATTTCACGTATTCGCTCGAGGAGTTCTTCAAAATAATCCCTGCCAAAAACGGTTTTTCCCTGCTTGAGGCGCTCATCATCAAGAACGAAACCCTTGATTATAAACTCTCTAAGGATTTTAGTAGCCCAGATACGGAACTGAGTCGCCTGATACGAGTTTACCCGATAACCAACTGCGATTATAGCGTCAAGGTTGTAGAATTCCATTTTACGGTTTACCCGCCGTTTGCCTTCGTATTGAACTGTTTCCAGAATGGAAAGAGTTGCGCGCTTTTGCAGTTCGCCGGTTTCAAAAATATTTGTCAGATGTTTGCTGATTGCCGGGATTTTCACCCCAAACAGCTCAGCCATGGATTTTTGAGTCATCCAGACCGTTTCATCTTTTAAGAAAACATCTACCCTTACCTTTCCATCTGCGTCGGCGTAGATGAGAAAGTTGGGGGAAGGAGCAGGAAGATTGTTTTTCGATTTTTTATTCAGTTTATTCATAATCTTTTTTATAACCTGAAAATGTCGAAGTAAATATCCGGATCAAACTCCGACTCTTCATCTGCATAATATATCTTTCCGCCCTTTTTGAGAAAGTCAGCGATTAATCTTTGAACAAAATCCAGGGCAAGAAGAAGCGCCTGGAAGGTATCTTCTCCCCTTATATCCGGATGTCTGCCAAAGAATCCCTGTGTGGATAAAGGGCAGGCTGCGTAATTTCCATTTTCGTTGTCATTTATCTCATACGGCTTCCCAATCTTAATAGTTACTGGAAATTTTTCCCCTGAAGGTTTCTTAAAAACGAGATCAAGTTTGACGATGATTTCTTCCATTTCCATGCTTTCAATCGAGCATGAATCGAATAACATCCGCGACATCGAGGCGTCCATCCTGGTTTTTATCCAGGCTTATGCGTTCGGCGTCATCGATACTGAAGATATTCAAAATGGCGCCGACTGCAGTATCTTGATTGAGGGCGCGCAGATCAAAATATGCCTCCAGGGTTTCTCCATTGGAAACCGTAACGCGGAAATTCTGCTGCGGCGTATATCCGGCATCGCGAACGTCATCCCAGAACATACCCACATCATAGGTTCCATTTAACAAAGGAAAAGCAGCCACACCCGAGGCATTGGTCTCAATCGTGGCAAGCGAAAAATAAGGTTCAGTGATGGGCTGGACAAACGTTCCGATTTCATTCAAGGGAGTTCCCTCCCCGATGATATGAATATTTATGGCGCAGTTTGGAGAGGAAAGATCGAAATCTTTGGTATTCACGCCTGATTCCGCATCGACCTGCTGGAGCTGTACAGGCGCAATTCCCCTTGCAATCAATTCTCTTCCATCGGGTTGAACATAATATGTTCCGGGATTCACGGGGACTTTGTAATATCCAGTTTCAGATGTCTCCCCAATCCCCATCCACATATAATCTGAATTAAAAAGAGAGATGCCAATGCCGGAAACCGGGAGGTCGTTGTGCGTCACAGTTCCCTCGATGCTTCCAGTCGCCGTAACCAGACTGAACACCACCTTGGCTGTTTCGCTCGTGGCGACTGTAACATCCTGGTTCGGCGGTATGATATAATTCCGCTCCATCAGATCCTCGCTGGATAATCCGACATGATAGGAACCGGGCATGACGCCGAAGAGCGCCTTTCCCTCTTCATCTGTCTCTTTACCTCCCAGCCAATTCCAGTTTTCATCATTGACCCAAACTTCGATTCCCGCAACAGGGATATTGGAACCTGTTTCCTTTACCTCCGCCTCGATGAAGGACGTCGGCGTCTCCAATTCAAAATTAACATTGGTTACGGGATTCTCCGCAGTTGGGGAAACCTGCTTCCCTTGAGGAAGGAGATATCCTGTTCGAAAGATAAAATCATCATCAAGATCAATAATCCAGTTCCCGCTTTGAACAAGAAGGGCGTAGGAGCCATCAGGACCACGGGTGGAACAGGCAACATACCAGTCGTTATTGTTATGCGCATAAACATTACAACCTGTAACCGGGGCGCCATCGCTTTTTTTCGTTACCGTACCTGTAATCCAGGTATCGGCTTCCTGCATGGTAAAATTAAAATTGATGACATTATCCGAGACCACGATTTCCTCCTCGGATTTCCCGATCAATCCCCTTTCATTCAAATCCGCTTCATCCAAGCCGATTTCCCAAGAACCGCCTTTCACCGGAATCTGGAAATTCCCATCCGCATCTACTATCACATTGGATGACATATCCTGGGATTCGCTATTGGTTTCCGCCCAAGCCATGAGATAAGGGATGCCTCCTCCCAGGGGATGCATGACCTTTCCGGAAACGGTATAATCGCCGTTATAGACCTTTAAAGTTACATCGGTCAGGTTATCCAGGGGATCAAGGCTGACCATTTGCGCGCTTTCCGCCTCAAAATCTGTAATTAATCCGAAGACGATTCCCCCCACCCCGCACATCCCCACAGGGAGATTGATGGTATATGTCCCATCGGTGTTTGTGAGCGCTATCCATTCGTTTTCGTTTACATCCTGACCGATAATGACCCCGGGGATGGGGGCGTCGGATTCATTGACAAGGGTTCCGGAAACGCTCTGCCCTGTTGAGGGTTGATTAATGGTGAATGTATCGCTGGCTTCCGCTCCTGAATCCTTGACAATTATGATATAATTTCCGGCGATGATGGGAGAGCCCCACAAACCGATCTTGGTCTGAAGGTGTCCGTTTGCGCCATCCTCATCAGCAGGTTTGGGGGAACCGGTAAAAAGAGGTCCAACGCCATCTTTGAGTTTGTAATACTTCAATATGAAATCCGGTCCGTTCTTTATCCCGTCGCCGTTATAATCCGCTACCAAAAATATTTCTATATCGCTTCCCGAGGCGACATCCGCGGTGATGGTAAGCCATGCCCCGGCGTCAGATGTCATGGAGTCGGGAGACACCACTACATTGGATGCCGGGAATGCGGAAACAATAACCAGGCTAAAAACAAGGCATAAAAAGATAGAAATTCTCATGATTCCACTCCTTGAAATAATATTTTAATAATCCTGCATCATCAAAAACATTGAAAATATTAAATCCATTTCCCTTCAATAATCAAGATGAGAATGTCAGTCCCATCAAATTTCCCCTTAATGATGAAAATCCGGGAAACTTTTGGTAGTGACAAGAATCTTTCGCACTTTTTATTCTTTATATCTTCATTTGTGGGATCGAAGAAATGTACGGTTTGGCGTAAGCGTCCGATTGCCGGGGAATCGGCAGAAATGACTCTATTGATAGAATTAATGTCATAAAAGTTGGGATCAGCCTCTGATGGCGTCTCGCTGCAAACGGGATCGAGTGGAAAAACTCCTTTTTTCCTTGAAATGTACTTATCA
>JAFGFK010000266.1 GCA_016931135.1 Candidatus Sumerlaeota bacterium
AAGATTCTTTCTGGTTTTCCAGATGTCTTTTGTCTTGTTATGGATAATATCCGTAAGTGCAGTAATATCATGCTCCTGCTTTTGCCCGTTTATTTCCTTGTTCCGGATTTCCAGAACCAGGTTATGGCGAACCTGAGACTCATAAGCCATGTGAATCCTTCTCATAAGGAGACTTAAGAAATCCGGATCAACCTTTTGTTCGAATTCGCAAAATGCCAGTTCCCTGAGGAATCTGCCATCCTCTTCCGGCGCCTCAGTGAGCATCCGGGAATATTCCCCGGTTTCCGGAAATTCCCCTGTTTGCTCTTTCAGGAGGATCTCCATATACTTTTTGACCTGGGGAGAAGTGAGCCAATCGGGATTCATATATTCATGAACCAGTGATCGTAAATCCGGGAATTCCACAAGAATCTTGAGTAAAATCATCTCCAGAAGAGGGATGTCGCTTGTTACCTGCTTCTGGATGGTTTCCCGAATCTGATTCAAAGAGGTTGTCGTTCTTGCCTTGATGTGCTTCAGGATCAGCTTCAGTTCGATCTTCAATGCCTCAGAAAGACGCCTGATGTAATCGTCGAATAGAATCGGCTGGTGTACCCGTGAAAGCATGGGTTTGAGGAGGTCCAGCATGTTGATCTTGCCTTCGGGCGTATTGAGGTTATACATTTTTCTGCCGGTTTCGAGAAAGAAATCGAGAAAATCCCTCTTTGTCTCCAGGATGTTGCTGAACTGCTCTTTCCCGTGTTTGGCAAGAAATGTATCCGGATCGTCCATCTCCGGCAGGGTCACTACTTTTACAGAGAGCGACTGCCCGAGAAACACCTCGCAACCTCGTATCATGGCTTTCTGACCCGCTTCGTCTCCATCGTAGACGAACACCACCTCCTTTGTGAATCGCTTTAAAAGCCTTGCCTGATCGTCAGTCAATGCGGTTCCCAGGGTGGCAACGCCGGTTTGGAAACCATGCTTGTATAAGGCGATAAGGTCCATGTATCCTTCAACCAGGAGAACCGGCTGATCTTCCCGAAGTTGTTCTCTGGCGAGGTTCAGACCATAAAGTAACTTTCCCTTCTTATAAACCTCGGATTCCGGGGAATTGATATATTTGGGTTCACCTTTATCAAGGATGCGCCCTCCAAATCCCACGCATTGTCCCTGAAGATTGAAAATGGGGAAGATAATTCTTCCCCTGAACCGGTCATAGAAATTTCCGCCTTTTTTGCCCGGAAGGACAAGCCCCGCTTCTTCCAGTAAGGAAGCGGAAAATCCCTTTTTTCCCGCTGCAACAAGGAAATCATCCCAGCGGTCCGGGGCATATCCGATTCCGAACCGTCGGATCAGTTCCCCCGTAATCCCCCTTTTGACAAGATAATCCCTCGCAGCATTTGCCTCGGGGGATTTCAGCATTCGCTGATAGCGCTCCAGGGCAAACTGGTTGACTTCAAAGATCGCCCTCCGCCGTTTCTCCAGCCCCTCTTCTTTGGGTTGGGAAACCAGCTCAGGCATCGGGAGACCGATTCGATGCGCCAGTTGTTCTATGGCGTTTCGATAATCGAGTCGGTCAAACAGCATGATAAACTTGATGACATCGCCCCCAACTCCGCAACCGAAGCAATGAAAAAGCTGTTTTCCAGGGTGAACGTGAAATGAGGGGGTTTTTTCTTTGTGGAAAGGGCAAAGTCCTTTATAACTCGCTCCGCTTCTTTTGAGTGATATCGAGGAGCCAATGATGTCAACAATGTTGGCTGTTTCCCGAACCTTTTCGGCGAATTCTGTCAGGTTCGTTTTCAAATTTCCATAAAATTAAGGATAAAATGAACTATTTTACATATAAAAAACAATAACACTAACCTGAACATGGCATTTTTTGTCAATATATTTTTATAACAAAAACACTTGATTTTATTTTTTTTATCCCTTTCTTTACAATTATTTGTATTGTTATATTATTTGCCGAACTACTGTTATATTAATAAAAGGAGTCAAGGTATGAATTTAAGTCTGATGATCCTCGCTGCAGGTATTGGTTCGCGTTATGGGGGATTGAAACAGATCGATCCAGTAGGTCCCTCCGGAGAAAAAATCCTCGATTATTCCATTTTTGACGCCCTGAGGGCGGGTTTCGATAAAATTGTCTTCATTATCAGACCCGATTTCGAGGATATCTTCAAAAAGGAAATCGGCGATAAATTCGCGCCTTTTGTTCATGTCGCCTATGCCCACCAGACCCTGAACGCTCTCCCAGCGCCTTTCGAGCCCCCTGCCGATCGCCAGAAACCCTGGGGTACAGCACACGCCATCATGGTGGGGGAAAAGGTCATTAACGAACCTTTTGCCGTTATTAATGCCGATGATTTCTACGGAAGAGAGTCCTTCCAGGTCATCGCCGATTACCTGAAAATCAATCATGACGCCCCCATTCAGGATTACGCCATGGTTGGTTATATCCTGCGAAACGCCCTTTCCGAACATGGCAGCGTTTCTAGAGGGGTATGCGAATCCGACGCGCAGGGCTTTCTCGTCAATATCGAGGAATATACCAGGATCGAAAAACACGGCGAAAAAGTCGTTCATCATGATCCCGAGGGGAATGAAAAGCCCCTTTCAGGGGATGAAATCGTTTCCATGAACATGTGGGGATTCAAACCCTCTTTTTTCCCCTTCCTCAAAGAGTATTTCGTCGAATTCCTGAAGGAGAATATGAATAAACCGAAGGCGGAATATTTTATCACTTCTGTAGTCGATACCCTGATCGAAAAGAAAATAGCGCGCGTGAAGGTTCTGAAAAGCCAGAATAAATGGTTCGGCGTTACATACAAAGAAGACAAGGAAAACGTCGTGCAATCCATCAGAAGCCTCATAGATCAGGGGATTTATCCTGAAAATATCCTGGAGAATCTATGCGTCTCGAAGCGTTAAAAATAGTGGAGCAATTCCAAACCAGGGGAACCCTCCAAAATATCGAACCTTATGGAAGCGGCTTCATCCATGATACTTATCTCGCTGTTTTCATTTCCGGCGGCGTTATCTACAGATTCATCCTTCAAAAATTCAATCGCTCCATATTCAAACAGCCTCCCCTGGTGATGGACAATATTGTCCGCGTTACCGATCATTTGAGGGAGAAATTGAAATCAACTCAACCTGATGATTGGCAGCGGCGCACCCTTTCCCCGGTTCCCGCATCTTCCGGGTTTTTTTATTCCCGGGACGCGGAGGGCGAATACTGGAGAATGTATGAATTCATAGAAGGGGGGGCGACATTCGATAAACTTGAAAAACCCCAGCAAGCCTTTGAAGCGGCTCGCGCCTTTGGCTCTTTTCAGGCAATGCTCGCCGATCTTCCTGCGCCGCGGCTCCATGAAACCATACCGGATTTCCACAATACCCCCAAACGCCTCCGGGATTTTCAAAAGGCGCTCGAAACCGATCCTTTGAACAGGGCAAAGGAGGCGAAACCGGAGATTCAATTTGCCATAGAACAGGAATCCATTGCCCCGGTTCTCCTCGATCTTCATGAAAAGGGCGAAATACCCGAACGCGTCACGCATAATGACTCCAAGATCACCAATGTCATATTCGACGCGGATTCCGGAGAGGGACTCTGCGTGATCGATCTGGATACCGTGACGCCTGGCTTATCGCTTTACGATTTCGGAGACATGGCGCGGAGCATGGGATGCCCGGTTCTCGAGGATGAAGAAGACCTGGATAAGGTTTATATTCATCAGCCGCTTTACCGGCATCTTGCCGGAGGCTATTTATCCGGCGCCGGGGAGGCGCTGACAAAAACGGAAAAAGAAAACCTGGTTTTCGGAGCGATCCTGATATGTTATGAACAGGGGCTGAGGTTTTTAGGGGACTACATCCTGGGCGATCCGTATTATAAAACGAAATATCCTGGAGAAAACCTGCGCCGCGCGCGCGTTCAATTCAAACTTACCCGATCCCTGATCGAAAACAAGGAGGAACTTCAGGGTATTGTAAATATCTTGTAATCGGGATGAAATCATCGGAATATTTTTCCCCGGGGGGTATCGATCATGACAACCTCTTCCCGCGACAAATTGATCGCGACATTGAATCACCGGCAACCCGACAGGGTTTGCGTGGATTTCGGCGCCACCGCCGTAACAGGCATTCACGTCTCCGCCCTTTCCAGATTAAGAAGGGCTCTTATTGGAGATGAGGATTACAGGGTCAAGGTGATTGAACCCTACCAGATGCTCGGTGAGATCGATGATACTTTACGGGAATATCTGGGGATCGATGTCGTCAGCGTCAATCTTCCCAATACCATGTTTGGATTCAGGAATGAAAATTGGAAACCTTTTACGTTATTCGATGGAACGGAAGCGTTGGTTCCCGGGAACTTCAATGTGACTCCGGATGAAAGGGGAGGTTTGTATATATATCCCGAAGGGGATACATCCGTTCCCCCGAGCGCCTTCATGCCCCAGGGGGGAGATTTCTTCGATGCCCTCTGCCGCCAGAATCCGATTCGGGAGGAATATCTCGATCCTGCGGATAATCTGGAAGAATTCGCCCTTTTATCGGAAGATGATATTGCCTGTCTCTCCCGGAAATCGAAAGAAGTGGCAGAAAAGAACATGGGCGCGATCCTTATAGCGCCAGGCGCTGCATTCGGCGATATCGCCCTTGTTCCCGCCACGTGGATGAAGAAAACAAGAGGAATCCGGGACGTACAGGAATGGTATATCTCCACAATAGCTCGAAGAGATTACGTTTACAAGGTTTTCGAGAGGCAATGCGAGATTGCGCTTCAAAATATGAACCGTTTAATAGACGCGCTTGGAGGTAGTATCCAGGCGGTATTTTTGACCGGAACCGATTTCGGAACGCAGCAAGGGCTTTTCATTTCAAAAAAGTCTTACCAGGACCTTTATAAACCCTTCCATAAAGCGATCAACGATATGATCCATAAGAACTCCGATTGGAAAACATTCATTCATTCCTGCGGTTCGGTTTATGAACTCATCCCGGAATTCATCGACGCCGGATTCGATATCCTGAATCCCGTTCAATGTTCCGCAGCGGGAATGGACGCTGCGCGATTGAAAAAGGAGTTCGGACGCGATCTGGTCTTCTGGGGCGGAGGCGTCGATACCCAGAAAACCCTCCCATTCGGCGCGCCGGATCAGGTTTATCAGGAAGTCAGGGAACGCATTCAGATATTCAACGAGGGGGGAGGTTTTGTCTTCAACTCCATTCATAACGTTCAATCCAAAGTTCCCCTGGAAAATATGCTGGCGATGTTCCGGGCGGTAAAAGACGATGGACAATGAGAAATGAAAAATGAGAAATGAAAAATGAGAAACGCAAGATTGAAAATTAGGGGAAAGAGATTTGTCGGTTAAACAATTTTGACATCTCTAGTGATCACGATAGGAAGGAGAGAGGGCATGAGGAATAGAGTTGTTTATATTATGTCGATTTTCATGATCTTTCTTATTGTTTCTTGCGGGAGGGAGGAAAAGAAAACGCCATCGCCGGTTGAGCCCCAGGCAAAAGGGAAAAATGTCAAAAACGTTGCCAACCAGCTCTATATCGAAGTGTCCGCGTTGGGAAGCCTTGACTATTTTTACGATCATAAGCTGGGTATGGAACTTGCCGGAAAGATTCTTGGCGTGAGAACCGAATATGTGGGGCCTGCGGATTATGACATGGCTGCCATGATCAGCGTGTTCGAACAGACCATAGCCAGAAAACCCAATGGCATTGTCGTTGTGGGATTCGAGCCTTCCCTTGACGGGATAGTGGATAAGGCGGCAGCCGCCGGAATCCCCGTTGTAACAGTGGATGCGGACCTCCCGGATTCCAAACGCATTGCCTTTGTAGGAACGGGAAATTACCAGGCAGGTTACCAGGGGGGAACAAAACTCGCGGATTTGATTGCGGGAAAGGGGCGCGTTGCCCTTATGAC